>DATFGN010000298.1:0-5949 GCA_035249405.1 Gemmatimonadales bacterium | reverse complement strand
ATCGCCGATTGGGTCATCGCGGCGCTGGCGCATTTCGCCAAAGGGTTCGATCACGTCGTCCGCGCGCAGGCCGAGCGCCAGTGGATTCAGGGCGCATACGGTGAGCGCGCGATCACGGTGCGCGAGCTGGCGGACCATCGGGTCGGGATTCTGGGCCTGGGGGGGATTGGGTCCGCGGTAGCGCGTCGGGCGCTTGCCCTGGGCATGCGCGTCGCGGGAGTGCGACGGCGCCCGGAACGGGGCGGTCCACCGGGGCTTGCGTGGGTCGGCGGCCGCGCCGATCTGCCGCGCCTCGCCCGAGAGAGCGAGGTGCTGGTGATCGCTGCTCCGCGCACCGCCGAGACGGACGCCGCGGTCGGTCGCGACCTGCTGGCCGCCCTGCCGGCCGGTGCCGTGGTGATCAACGTGTCGCGCGGAGCGCTGGTCGATGAAGCGGCGTTGCTCGAGCGGCTCAACGCGGGCGCGTTGCGGGGCGCGGCGCTCGACGTCTTCACCACCGAGCCGCTCCCGCCCGACCATCCGCTCTGGAACCACCCGCGGGTGCTCGTCAGCCCGCACATCAGCCCGGTCACGGACCGGTTCTGGGAGCGGGAATCCGGCCTGATTCTGGAGAACATCCGTCGCTATCTTGCAGGGTCGTCGCTCGTGAACCAGGTGGACCTGGACGCGGGGTACTAATGGAAAAGATCATCAAGGCGGCGGTGGATCGCGGCGCGTCCGACCTGCACATCAAGGCCGGAGACGTGTTCCGGGCCCGGATCAACGGCCGGCTGGTCCCGCTCACCAAGCAACGGCTGACGCCCGAGCAGACCAAGACGATCGCCAAGCAGCTGATTCCCACCGAAGAAGACCGCGCCCGCATCGACAAGATCCGCGATTACGACTGCTCGTGGGGGATGCCCGGGATCGGCCGGTTCCGGGTCAACATCCTGCGCCAGCGCTCCTCGTTCATGATCGTGATGCGCGTAATCCCATTCGACGTGCCCACCTTCGAGTCGTTGCGGCTCCCGTCCGCCCTCGGGCAAGTGGCCACCGCGGAGCGGGGGATGGTGCTCGTGACCGGGGTGACCGGGTCGGGGAAGACGTCCACCATGGCCGCCATCGTGCATCACATCAACCAGTCCCAGCACAAGCACGTGCTGACCCTGGAGAGCCCGATCGAGTTTCTGCATCGCGACATCAACTGCTCGATCACGCAACGGGAAATCGGCACGGACACCGATGATTTCCGCATGGGATTGCGCGCCGCACTGCGGCAGGATCCCGACGTGGTCCTAATCGGGGAAATGCGCGACTCCGAGACCATCGATACCGCCATGAAGGCCGCGGAAACGGGGCACCTGCTCATCTCGACCCTGCACACCCCCGATGCCGTCAATACCGTGAACCGCATCATCGCGATGTTCCCGTCGGAAGAGCAGGGCATCGCCCGGCTGCGGCTCGCCGAGGCGCTGCACGCCGTGGTGTCGCAGCGGTTGCTGCCGAGGGCCGACGGCAAGGGACGGGCGGCGGCCATCGAGATCCTGCTCGCCACCGCGACCGTCCGCGACATGATTCGCGATCCGGCGCGCACTCCCGAGCTGAACGAGTACATGCGCGAGTCCCGCGAGCAGTACGGCATGCAGACGTTCGACCAGCACCTCATGGATCTCGTGAGCGACGGGACCGTCACCTATGAGGTCGCGGCGACCGCCTCGTCGAATCCCGCCGACTTCGAGCTGCAGATGCGGACCCTGCGGCGTCGCACCATGTCCACCCAGGCGCCAAAGCAGGTTGAGGAGCCGGCCCCCGCGGCTGCCGAGCCGGATCGACCGGCGGGATTCACCGACGACCTGAGCTCGATGCTGCCCGGCGAATGACCGCGAAGGTCCTGGGCGGCATCTTCGCTCCGGTCACGACGCCGTTCGATCCGGCCACGGGCGAAATCTCCCTGCTGCACGCAGCGCAGAATGCGCGGCGGCTGCTCGCAGACGGACTGGACGGGCTCGTGGTGACGGGGACGACGGGGGAAGCCGCGTTGCTCGAGCCGGACGAGCAGCGCCGGCTCGTGGCGGCGGTGCGGGCCGCGGTCCCACGGGATCGATGGTTTCTGGCGGGCACCGGTGCCGAGTCGACGCGAGCGGCGATCGCGCTCACGCGCGCCGCGGCTGCGGAGGGCGCCGATGCCGTGCTGGTGCGGTCACCCAGCTACTACCACGCCGCTCACTCGGCCGACAGTCTCGGCGCCTACTTCCGGGCCGTGGCGGATGCGAGCCCCGTCCCGGTCCTCGTGTACAACATTCCCAAACACACCCGGCTGCCCGTCCCGCCCGCCGTGTTGGCGTCCTTGGCCACGCACGGCAACATCGTCGGCGCCAAGGATTCCTCAGGCGACGTGCAGAATCTGGCGGCGTATCGAGCGGCCGTCCCGAACTGGGCGATGTTTGTGGGCTCCGCCTCCCTGTTGTTCTCCGGGCTCGAGGCCGGCTGCGTGGGGGGGATCGTGGGGGTCGCCTGTTTTTCCCCTGCGATGTCCGCCGAGCTCCTCGCGGTGTTCCGGGCGGGAAACCTGAGCCGCGTCGGGACGCTGCAAAACCGGCTCGCCAAGCTCGACAAGGAAATCGTCGCCCGTGGGCCGGCAGCGATCAAAGCCGCGATGGACGTGGTCGGCCTGTACGGGGGACCGGTGCGCGATCCGCTGGCTCCGCTCGCCGCCCAGGACCGGGAGCGCATCGGGCAGCTGTTCGCGGCGTGACCGAGCGTCACGCCCTCCTCGCTGAGCTGGCGATGCCGCGCCGCGTGGGCTCCGAGGGTCATGCGCGTGCACGGGACGTGTTGAAACGCGAGCTCGAGCGGCGCGGCCTCGTGGTACTCGAGCACCGCTTCCGGGCTGCCGTGCGATTCCCGCTGTGGGGTGTAGCTCCCGCGGATGGTCTGAATCTCATCGCCGTGCGACCCCAGGCCAAAGTCCATACCTGGCTCGCGGCTCACTATGACTCGAAGGGCCAGCCCATCTCCATGGCTACACGCCTGCTGCTCGCCGGCGCGGTGGCGCTCGCGTTGCTCGCCATTCCATTTGGAATCTGGATCCCCGCCGTCCTTGCCGCGGCGCTGTTTCTCGTACTGAACCGGGTCACGAACGGATCGCCGGGTGCCCTCGACAACGCCAGTGGAGTGCTGACCGTGCTGGCCACGCTCGATGCGCTGCCGCCGACGGCGTCCGTGGGAGCCCTGCTGCTCGACGCCGAGGAGCTGGGCCTGGTGGGGGCACGCGCGTTGGCCCACGAGCGCGCGAACCTCCTCGAGGGCACGACCGTGATCAACTTCGATGGGATCGACGATACCGGGGCGGTAACGGCCTTGGTGCATCGACCCGGTGGCACGGTGACGGCCGTCGCGATGGCGCTCGGTGCCGGCACCTGGCGGCGGCTGCCGGTGGTCGTGGATGGCATGGCGCTCGCCCCGGCGACGCGGGAATGCGTGACGATCATGAAAGGGAATTGGCATACGATGCGGATCGTGCACACACCTCGCGATCAGGCGGAGCGGCTGAATTGCTCGGGGGTGGTGGAGATCGCCCGTATATTGGGGCAGGTTCTAAGCCACTAGTCGAGCGTTTACCTGGGGGGTCGGTGTTCGGAGCCAAGATCCACTGTGTCGTGGTCGTGGGCGCCCAGTGGGGCGACGAAGGCAAGGGGAAGGTGGTCGACGTCCTGGCCGAGCGCGCCGACCTGGTGGTGCGCTACCAGGGCGGCGCGAACGCCGGTCATACCGTGCACACCGCGGCTGGGCAAGAATTTGTTCTGCACCAGATCCCCTCAGGCATTCTGCAGGGCGCTGTGTGCGTGGTCGGAAACGGCGTCGTCCTCGACCCGGAGACGTTTTTTACCGAGCTCGACGCGCTGGCGTCGCGTGGCGTGAAGCTCGAGCACCGGTTGTTCGTCTCTGACCGGGCACATCTGGTGCTGCCCTACCACAAGCTCCTCGATCAGGCCAGAGAACGCCGCGAGCAAATCGGGACCACGGGGCGCGGCATCGGACCGGCCTACGAGGACAAGTACGGACGCCGCGGGGTGCGGGTGGGGGATCTGCGTCAGCTGGTGCGGGCGCAGGATCGGGTGGCGGAGCGGGTGGCCGGCGCCAACGACATGTTGCGACTGCTGGGCGCTACCGAGCTGGCGGACGAGCACGAGCACCAGCAGCTCCTGGCACGACTCGCCCCGCGGCTGCTGCCGTTGGCGGTGGACGCCGGCCGAGCCGTGCACGACGCGCTGGTGCGTGGCGACTCGGTGCTGCTGGAGGGCGCGCAAGGAGCGCTGCTCGATGTCGATCATGGCACCTATCCGTACGTGACGTCGTCCAATACAACGGCGGGCGGTGCTGCAGTCGGCGCCGGCATCGGCCCGACGGCGATCGATGCCGTGCTGGGTGTGGTGAAAGCCTACACGACCCGCGTCGGCAACGGCCCGCTGCCGACCGAAGCCCCGCCGGCAGAAGCAGAGCACATCCGGAAGCTCGGCGGTGAATTCGGCGCGACCACCGGCCGGCCACGCCGGTGCGGCTGGTTCGACGCTGTGGTGGTTCGCTACGCCGTGCGCGTCAACGGCCTTGGGGGGCTGGCGGTCACCAAGCTCGACGTTCTGGACAGCTTCGCAGAAATCCCCGTGGCGGTCGGCTATCGGCTCGACGGGGAAGCGTTGGAGGGGATGCCGGCCGACCTGGAGCGCATGGACCGGGTGGAGCCCGTCTACGAGACGCTGCCTGGGTGGCAGAAGCCGACCGGGCATGTCCGCCGGCTGGCCGACCTCCCAGCCGCGGCGCGCGCCTACTTGGACCGACTCCAGGACCTGTCCCACGCCCCGATCCGGTACGTGAGCGTCGGCACCCGCCGAGATCAAATCATCGAGGTCACATGAAGCGCTTCCTCGGTCGGCTGCTCATGGTGGTCCTGGGGGCCGCCGGCCTCGGATTGCTCGCCGTCCGCCTGTGGATCGGATCGGTGGCCCCTGGGCTCAGCGGGCGTGAAACGATCCCCGGCCTCGGCGATTCGGTCGTTGTGCTGTGGGATTCGCTGGCCGTCCCGCATGTGGTCGCCCGCAGCGATTCGGATTTCTTTGCCGCGCTGGGATACCTGCATGCGCGAGACCGCATGTGGGAAATGGACCTGCTGCGGCACGCGGCGGAAGGGCGTCTGAGCGAGCTGTTCGGCACGCGGACCATCGCGGCAGACCGCGCCTTGCGGGGGCGCGAGATGTCGCGGATCGCGCGGCTGCGTGCGCAACACGCGTCGGCGATCACGCTCGCGGCCGGCGCGGCCTATGCCCGCGGCGTCAACGCCTGGCTCGCCACGGCACGGCGCGCCGTTGAGTTCCGTATTCTGCGGCATGTCCCCGAGCCCTGGCGGGTGGAGCACTCGATCGAGATCGGTCTGCTCGAGGCCTGGGACCTGCGCTCGGACCATGGTGAGATGCAGCATGCGCGGGCGATCGCCAGGCTGGGTGAGGCGAAGGCCAGTGGTCTGTTCGTCCCGTATCCCGATTCGGCGCCGGTGATCCTGGAAGGCTCAGGCGGCGCCAGCACGACCGCAGGGCTGCTCTGGTCCGGCGACGCGCGGGCCACCGCATCCAACTCCTGGGCCATTGGACCCGCGCACACGCGCTCGGGCAGGCCGATTCTCGAAAACGATCCCCACCTGGAGCTGCGAGCTCCCTCGATCTGGTACCTGGCCGGCGCCCACGCACCCGGCTACGAAGTGGTCGGGGTCACGATTCCTGGACTGCCACCGGTGGTCCTCGGCCATACGGGCCGGCACGGCTGGGGCTTTACGAACGGCATGATCGACGACGTGGACTACATCCAGGAGCGGATTTCGACCGATACGGCGCGCTACCTCACCCCGACCGGTTGGGCGAGCGTCGCAGTGGTCATGGAAACCCTGTCCGTGAAGGGCGAGGATCCCGTGGTGTACCG
>DATFGN010000297.1:0-2577 GCA_035249405.1 Gemmatimonadales bacterium | reverse complement strand
GTCACGGTGGGCGATGTGGCCAGCGTGACGGTGGACGGCTACCCCGGGGCGCACTGGTGTGGCCACGTGGAAAGCCTGTCGCCGGCAACAGGCGCCCGGTTCTCCCTCCTGCCGCCTGATAACGCGACCGGGAATTTCACCAAGGTGGTACAGCGCATTCCGGTCCGGGTGCGCTTGGACTGCGCGGGCAACCCAACGGCCGAGCTGCGTCCGGGGATGAGTGCGGACGTGACCATCACCACGAAGTAAGCGCACCATGACCGCCGTTGCGCTCGCGGCCGTCCCGTCGGACCGGTATCGCTACAAGTACATCATCGCGATCACGGTTTCGCTCGCGTCGGTGCTGGAGCTGCTCGATACGAGCATCGTGAACGTGGCGATTCCCCACATGATGGGGAACCTCGGCGCCACGCTCGATCAGATCGCCTGGGTGTCGACCGGCTACATCGTCGCCAACGTGATCGTACTCCCGATCACCGGCTGGCTGTCGGCGTATTTCGGACGGCGCCGCTATTTCGCCGGCTCGATCGCCTTGTTCACGATTGCGTCCTTTTTCTGCGGGAACTCGGGTTCGCTCGAGGCTCTGGTGTTCTGGCGCATCGTCCAGGGCCTGGGGGGTGGCGCCCTGCTTTCCACATCGCAGGCGATCCTGTACGAGGAGTTCCCGCGCGAGGAATTCGGCACGGCGATGGCGATCTTCGGCGTGGGTGTCATGGTGGGCCCCACGCTCGGGCCCACCCTGGGCGGCTACATCACCGATGCGTTCGGCTGGCCCTGGATCTTCTACATCAACATCCCGTTCGGGATGCTGGCGCTGGCGCTGACGTTGTCGTTCATCCAGGATTCACTGCACCAGCAGAAGGTGACCCGCGTGGACTACGTGGGCCTGCTCCTGCTCGCGGCCGGCATCGGCGCGCTGCAAACGATGCTCGAGCGGGGCGAGCGCTTCGGCTGGTTCGATTCGCAGCAGGTGACCCTGCTCGCGATCGTCAGCGCCACCTCGCTGATCGCGTTCGTCTGGCACGAGCTGCGCACCGAGCACCCGGTGGTGGATCTCCGCATTCTGAAGAGCCGGCAGCTCGCGGTGGGCGTCCTGTTCGCTTTTGTGCTGGGCGTGGCGCTGTATGCGACGGTGTTCGTGCTGCCGGTGTACTTGCAGAACCTGCAAAACTTCACCGCCAAGCAGACCGGCTTCGTGATTCTGCCGGGGGCGATCGCCGCCGCGATGACGATGGCGTTCATGGGACGGCTGCAGGGCAAGTTCGACGCCCGCCTGTCGATCGTCGCCGGCGTGGCTTTGTTCGGCCTCTCGATGTGGCAACACGCCCACTTCACGACCGACAGCGGCACGCGGGACTTCTTCTGGCCGCTGGTGTGGCGCGGAATCGGGTTGGGTCTGATTTTCGTCCCGCTCACGAACCTCGCGCTGGCCGACCTGCCGATGAGCCGGATCCCGAACGGCACCGGCCTCTTCAATCTGATGCGGCAGCTCGGGGGCAGTGTGGGCATCGCGCTCTCGGCGACCCTGGTCACGCGTTTCGCCACGATCCATCGGGCCGATTTGATGGCGAGTATCACGCCTTACGCGGCGGCCACGCAGGAGCGCCTGGCCCTGCTGGAGCGGGGGCTCCAGGCCCAGGGTGTTCCGCCCAATCTGATCGAGACCAAGGCCGTGACGATTCTCAACGGCATGGTGACGAAGCAGGCACTGATGCTGTCGTTCGAGCAGCTGTTCCTGCTGTTCGGGGCCGCGTTCATTCTCGCCTTGCCGCTGCTGCTGCTCATGCACAAGAACAAGAGCGCGGCCGGCGGCGGGATGGCCCATTGAGCGACCAGCCATCGTTCCGGCAGCTCGCGTCTCGCTTGTTGGTCGTGGGCGGGATCTGGACCCTGACGCACGTCGGCGTGGCGCTCCATGTGATCGGCCTGCTCGGGCTCACGACCGGCCCCGCACGGGCGCTCGGGTGGTCCGCGGTCCTGGTGCTCGCATGGTTGCCGCTCGTGGCGCTGGTCGTGGGGCGCCGGCCGCCCGCGCCCGGCACGCGATTGCTCGAATGGACGGGCTTCGTGGCGATGGGCCTCTCTTCGATGCTGATCGTCTTTTTCCTCGTGTCGGACATACTGCGCGTGCCGGCCTGGGGCTTCGGTGCCGCGCGGGTGGGGTTCACGATCATCATGGGGTCTGCCCTGCTCACCATGGTGGGCGTGATCAAGGCGCGGCGTCCGAAAGTCGTTCGCGTCGCAGTGCCGATTCAGGATCTGCCGCCCGACCTCAGCGGGTTCCGGATCGTGCAGCTGAGCGATCTGCACGTGGGGCCAACGATCCGCCGCCGCTTCATCCAAGCGGTCGTGGACCGGGCCAACCGCCTCGCCCCCGATCTCATCGCGGTGACGGGTGACGTGGCCGATGGCTACATCCCCGAGCTGCGCGATCACGTGGCGCCGCTCGCTGGGCTGCGGGCGCCGCTGGGTACGTTCTTCGTCACGGGGAATCACGAGTACTACTGGGATCCGGGCGGCTGGATGCGCGAGCTGGAGCGCTTGGGGATCGACGTGCTGTTGAACGAGCACCGCCTG
>DATFGN010000296.1:0-10516 GCA_035249405.1 Gemmatimonadales bacterium | reverse complement strand
CGGGCCGCTTCGAACGCTACGAAGTGCCCGACGCGTCTCCCGACATGTCCTTTCTCGAGCTGCTCGACGACATCAACGAAACGCTCGCCGGACGCGGGCAGGAGCCGATCGCCTTCGATCACGATTGTCGTGAGGGGATCTGCGGCTCCTGCGCCGTGGTGATCAACGGACGGCCCCACGGACCGCAGCGGGCGACCACCGCATGCCAGCTGCATGTCCGTCAATTCCAGGACGGACAGGAGATCTGGGTCGAGCCGTGGCGTGCGCGTGCCTTTCCCCTGATCAAGGACCTGGTCGTGGACCGAAGCTCCCTGGATCGCGTGATCCAGGCGGGCGGGTTCATCACCGCGCGAACGGGGAGCGCTCCAGAGGCCAATGCGACGCCGGTGCCCAAGCGCGATGCCGACCGGGCCATGGATGCCGCGGCCTGTATCGGGTGTGGCGCGTGTGTGGCGGCCTGCCCCAACGCGAGTGCCATGTTGTTCGTCGCCGCCAAGGTTACGCACCTGGGCACCCTGCCCCAGGGCCAGGCCGAGCGCTACAGCCGCGTGGTGAAGATGATCGACGTCATGGACGCGGAAGGGTTCGGGGCCTGCACGAACCACGGGGAGTGCATGGCGGCATGTCCCAAGGAGATCAGCCTCGATTGCATCGCACAACTGAATCGGGACCTGATCAAGGCCACGATCGCTCCGCCGCGAGAGGGGAAAGCGTGGAGTGGGGCGGCGTGAGGCCTAGAGCTGCACCGCCGCCATCGTCTCCTTCACCGCGTTGGCGGATTTCGCCAGCGCGGCTTTCTCATCGGCCGTGAGCTGAACTTCGAGGATCTTCTCGAGTCCGCCCTTCCCGAGCTTGCACGGAACCCCGCAGAACATCCCGGACAGACCGTATTCCCCCTCGAGCCAGGCGGCGCACGGCAGCACGCGTTTCTTGTCGAGCACGATGGATTCCACCATCTGCACGGCCGCGGCCGATGGGGCGTAGTAGGCGGACCCGGTCTTCAGGAACGCCACGATCTCGGCGCCGCCGTTGCGCGTGCGGTCGACGATCTTGTCGAGGGCGGCTTTGTCGAGGAGCTGGGTGACGGGGATCCCCGAGACGGTGGTGTAGCTGATCAACGGCACCATCGTATCGCCGTGTCCGCCCAACACCATCGCCTGGATGTCTTCCACCGATACGTCGAGTGCCTGGGCCAGGAAGCTCCGGTACCGGGCCGTGTCGAGGACGCCGGCCATGCCGAGCACTCGCTCCCGCGGAAAGCCGGTGACCTGCTTCGTCACCCAGCACATCACGTCGAGGGGGTTGGAGACAACGACCACGATCGCCTGCGGCGAGGCCTGCTTGATCTGTTGCGAGACCTGCTTCACGATGTCGGCGTTGGTGCGTACCAGATCGTCACGGCTCATGCCGGGCTTGCGCGCGATCCCGGCCGTAACGATGAACAACTCGCTCCCCTGGGCCGGGCCGTAGTCGTTGGCGCCGACCACCCGAGTGTCGAACCCCTCGATGGGGGCGGACTCCCATTGATCGAGGCCTTTCCCCTGGGGGACGCCGTCGACCACATCGACGAGCACGACCGTGCGGGCGAGATTCTTCTCCGCGAGGCGTTGCGCCGCCGTGGCGCCTACGTTCCCCGCTCCGACCACCGTGATCTTGTTGAACATAGGCGGCAAATATAGAGGCTAGCCGCCGCGGGTGTGCATCTCCCGGTGGGGATCCGCTCGCAGCCCATCGACTTGATAGAGAGGCTCTCGCTGCGTGATTCCGAGGCGCTGCTCGGCGCCACGGTCGGTCCGGGCGCTCCAGGCGTCCTGGATCAGCCCGGCGAGCTCTGCGTCGCTCGCTCCGGCGCGGAGCGGCTCACGCAGGTCGATGCCCCGCTCGGCGTACAGGCACAGCAGCCATTGCCCGTCGGCCGTGAGTCGGCTGCGATCGCAGGCGGAGCAGAACGGCGCCGTGGTGGACGCGATGACGCCGAAGGTCGCCCCGTCCGGGAGCGCGAATCGCTCCGCCGGGGCATGGGGATCGTCCCCGATCACCGGAGTGATGGATCCATAGTGATGGCCGAGCAGATCCAGGATCTCGCGTTGCGAGACCACCCGGTCCAGCGACCACTGGGTGGCCCCGCCCACGTCCATGTACTCGATGAAGCGCACCTCGGCCTGGCGCGCCCGTCCGAATTCGACCAGGTCCACGACCTCGTCCTCGTTGAACCCCCGCACCACGACGCTGTTGATCTTGAGCCGCTCGAACCCCACGGCCTGCGCGGCCCCGATGCCGGCCAGGACGTCGGCGTGACGCGGGCTCCGGGCGAACTGCATCATGCGCTCGGGGCGCAGCGTGTCGAGGCTGACGGTCACGCGCCGCAGCCCGGCCGAGTGCAGCGCGGCGGCCTGCCCGGCCAGCAGGATCCCGTTGGTCGTGAGCGCGAGATCCCGCACGCGGGGCTCCGCGCGGATCGATCGGACCAACACCGGCAGCTCGTGTCGCAGCAGCGGCTCGCCGCCCGTGAGGCGAATCTTGTCGACCCCCAGCCCGGCGAAGACGCCGACCAGGCGCGCGATCTCTTCAAAGGTGAGAATCTGACTGCGCGGCAGCCACACGTACTCGGCTTCGGGCATACAGTAGCGGCAGCGCATGTTGCAGCGATCGGTGACCGAAACGCGCAGGCTCCCGAGCGGTCGGTGGAATCGGTCGACCAGGCGCGCGCTCATTCGGGGCCGACCACCGCCGGCCGTCCCTGCGGGTCCACCCAGAGCAGCGTGCCGTCCGCGCGCAGCTCCTTTTTCCAAACGGGGAGGCGGCGCTTCACCTCTTCGATCACGTAGCGACACGCCGCAAACGCCTGTTCACGATGCGGCGCGGCGGCCGCGATACCGATGCTGGCCTCTTCCGTGGCGACGAGACCGAGCCGATGACGTACGGCCAGCCGCACCTGGGGCCAGCGCTGCCCCGCTTCGGTCCGAATGCGATCGAGCTCCGCCACGGCCATCGGCTCGTAGGCCGTGTACTCGATCGCGGTGACGCCACCGTCTTCCGGTGCATCGCGAACGGTGCCGAGAAACAGACACGTACCGCCGCATTGGGGGGCAGCGACTTCAGCGAGCAGCGCCGCGGGCGAAATCGGCTCACGCGTCAGCGACACCCCTGCTCCTAGCCGCCCGCCAACGGCGGCAGTAGCGCCACTTCGTCGCCGTCACGCACCGCCGCGTCGAGCCGGACGTGCTGCAGGTTCACCGCGGCGAGGGGATGGTCGGGGAGCTGGCGCGCCGCCGGCAGCTGATCCTTCACCCGGCGCACCAGGTCTCCGACGGTCGCCGACTGCGCGATATCCAATTCCATCTCTTCGCGGCCGACCAGCTCGGCGTAGCGGGCGAGAAATCGCAGCCGGATCACGATCAGCTCCCGATCGTGCCCGTGGCCAGGCCACGCCACAGGCGCGCCGCGCGGGCGTCGGGGTTCGATGCCTTGGACAGCCGCACACTCGACGTGGACCGCTCGCGCACCTGAGTATCGAGATTCAGGGTCTGCCCCTCCCTACGCACGACGATCCGCAATGGCTGGCCGGCCTTGCCCCGATAGCGCTCCCGGAATGCCGGGCCGAAGTCTTCGTCGGCCTTGACCACAATTTCGCCGACGGAAACGAGGGTATCGCCCGCCTGAACGCCGGCGGCCGCGGCTGCGCCGCCCGGGACAACGCCGAGGAGCACGTTGGCGGCCCCGCCGGTTCGCAGGCCCAGGAACGGCATGGTCGTCGTGCGCCGCTCGACCGCGATCCCCGCCTTCGGCAGGATCTGCTCGTAGGGCAGCGGATCGCGCCCGTTGATGTAGCGCTGATAGAACCCGTCCACATCGGGCATCCCGGCTTCCTTCAGCAGGGCCAGGAGATCGGCCGTGCGGAATCCCTTCCCTTGCTTGTAGAACCTCGTGTAAAGGTTGCGAACGACCTCGTCCAGGCTGTGGCGGTTGTCGCTGGCATCCCGGATCGCCACATCCATCAAGAGTCCGGTCAAGGAGCCTTTGGGATAGTAGAGCTGCGAGCTATTGACGAACACCTCGTTGATCCAGGTCGCCGCACTGCCGTCCTCTTCGCTCCAGGGCTCGGGGACGGATTCGACCTGGTTCGCGTTGCCCTGCATGCTTTCGATCCATTGCCCGTCGGACCACAGGCCCGCACGCCAATTGGTGATGTCGCCGTAGTAGTCGGTGACACCTTCCGACCACCACAACAGCGGCGTGTACTGTTCGCCGTGGTAGTCGTACGGCCACATCTCGGCGGGGCGAATCCGCTTCACGTTCCAGAGGTGGAAGAACTCGTGGGACGTGAGCGGTCGCATGAAGTCGCCCAGGGTTCCGTCCGAGTCAGCAAACCCGTTGGCGGGCATGATGTCGAATTGCGAGCTCGCGTGCTCGAGTCCGCCGCCGAAGTCGATCGGGTCGTGATACACGGTGAAGAACACCGTGTAGACGTCGTAGGGCGGCCCACCCATGAGCCGGTTCTGTACCGCGGCCTGTTTGGCGAGGCCGTCGCGCAGGTTCCGGGCAACCTCTCGCGTGTAATCGGCTGCGGGATAGACGGCGATCCGGATCCACTTGCCGTCCACCGCGAGCGAATCGAGGCTGAAACGGCCGCCGAAAGTCACCGCATCGGCCAGCTCGTGATAATCGGCGGCGCGATACGCGGGGCCCGCCGGCCGCAGCGCGGTGGCGAGTTTCCATCCCGGCGGCAACACGAACCGCACGTCCGCCGGACGATCGAGGTGACCTTCCTGGTACAGGAAGACATTGGTGCCGAGGAACGAGCCGAAGTCCGAGACCAGACGCGAGCCCGAGAGATCGATGGCGTCCGCCAGGAAATCGAACTCGATCGCCACGCGATCGCTGCGCGCGGTCGCGATCCGCCACGTGTCCTTGTCCAGCCGATCCCACGACAGCACGCGACCCGCCGCATCGGCAGCAGTGAAGCCGCGCACGAATCGCGCGTAATTCTGGATTTCGTAGTTTCCGGGGCTCCACGCCGGGAGCGAAACCAGCAGCGTATCGAGACCGGTGGTGGGAAACTCCGCCTTGAGGTGGTAGAGATGCCCTGCCGCCGACGCGATCGAGACCTCGTATCGCACGGCCTGCGAGATGGCGACGCTGGGCGCGACGGACAGAACCACCGCCGCCATGCTCAACTTCCGCAACATCATGCGTAACCTCGCGTTGGACCGTCGAGTGAGATTGCTGGAGAGAATGATACCATGCGGCCCCCGAAACGATGCGGCCCCGCCGTCATCGGGCGGGGCCGCGTCAAGTATCAGGGAGCGCGATGGTTACGAAGAAACGTTCGCGTTGTGGTCCGCGACCATCGCGCGCAACTCCTTGCTGGGCTTGAACACCGGCACCGGGCGCGCAGCGACTTCCACCGGGTCTCCGGTCCGCGGATTCCGCGCCATGCGCGTCTTCCGCTGACGGATCTTAAACGTCCCAAACCCGCGAATTTCAATGTTATGCTGTTCTGCGAGCGCGGCTTTGACCGCGTCCAAAAACGAGTCCACCACTCGCGCACAGTCCTTCTTGGAGATAAGGGGACCGGCTGTACGGGCGATTTGTGCTGTGACTTTTTCGACCAGATCGGCCTTCGTCATCCGTACCCCCCGAAGGGCGCAGGGAATACCACAACCGGGGGCCCAACATATGGGTCTTACCTATTGACTGTCAAGAGCTTGGAGAAACTGTTGGAAATGGCCCTGGGCGTCATGGGGGCCCGGAGAGGCTTCCGGATGGTACTGAACGGCGAAGATCGGCTTGTCCTTGTGCCGGACCCCTTCTACAGTGCCATCATTGAGGTTACGGTGCGTCACCTCGAGCTGGTTGGCACCCGGAATGGCACCTCCCTCCCCCCTGACAGCGAACCCGTGGTTCTGTGAGGTGATAAGCACTTGCCCCGTCTTGAGATCGCGGACGGGGTGATTGCCGCCGCGATGTCCATACGGGAGTTTTACCGTTTCGCCCCCAAACGCGAGCCCCAGCAGCTGGTGCCCCAGGCAGATGCCGAAAATGGGAATAGTGCCGTCAGCCAGGTCGCGGATCGTGCGCACGGCGTAGTCCACGGCGGCCGGGTCTCCAGGCCCATTGGAGAGAAAAACGCCGTCGGGATCGAGCTCACGTACGCGCGCCGCGGGAGTCGTGGCCGGAACGACCGTGACACGGCAATTATTGCGGACGAACAGTCGCAGGATGTTGCGCTTCATCCCGAAATCGAACGCCACCACATGGTAGCGCGCGTCGGCCGGGCCTTCCCCGTACTCGGCAGCGATGGTGGCCCGACTCGCCAGATCGAGGCCGTCCATTTTCGGTGAGGCTGCGAGCTGCGCCTCCACGGTTTTGTCGGGCCGCTCACCGAGCGCGATCACCCCGCGCATCGCGCCCTTGGAACGGATGTAGCGCGTCACCTGCCGGGTATCGACCTCGGAAATGATCGGCACGCGGGCTTCCGCGAGCCACTCGACTAATCCCCCAGTGGAGCGCCAGTTGGACGGAGCGATCGAGAGCTCGCGCACGACCACTCCCGCCACGCGCGGCCGATCCGATTCGACGTCCTCGGGGTTGATGCCGTAGTTCCCGATCATCGGGGCCGTCATCACGACCAGCTGGCCCAGGTAGGAGGGGTCGGTGAACACCTCCTGGTACCCGCTCAGATTGGTCGTGAACACGACTTCCGCATACGCCGGCTCGAAGGGGAGCGGCGCGGTTCCGGCGAACCAGGCGCCATCCTCTAGGAGCAGGTACGCCGGGAGTCGGTCAGCGATTGGGAGGCGGCGTCGGTGTGGTTGTCTGCGGCGCGGGCGAGGATTGAATCGGCAGCGGCGCCTGCTGGACCGGCGCCGGCTGCTGCGCGCCACCTTCGAGAATCGACCGCGGGGCGCTGGTTCGGGACGACATGACCGCCAGCACTAAGGCCAGGAACAGGAATATCCCCGCACACCACCAGGTGACGGTATGCAGCAGCGTCGTGGCCTGACGGCCACCCATGACCATTTCCGTGCCGGACCCGCCACCGAGCGATGCCAGCCCGCCACCCTGGCCGGCCTGCAGCAAGATGGCAGTGGTCATCACGAGCGCGACGAGCAGCAGGAGGATCAGGAGCGCGGTGAACATCGCGCGGGATAATAGCTAGGGCACGGTCGTCGACACAAGCGCGGACCAACCCGACGGATCGAGCGACGCACCGCCGACGAGTACGCCGTCGAGCTCGGGCTCAGCCAACAGGTCGGCGACGTTTTTCAGATTGACGCTCCCGCCGTACAGTACCCTCGTGATCGATGCGCCGCGGCCGCGCAGCCAGGCGCGGATCTCCCGATGGACGGCTGCCGCATCCTGCGGAGTGGCATTGCGACCGGTTCCGATCGCCCAAACCGGCTCATAGGCGATGACCACCGTTTGCAGCGCCGCGACGTCGAGCCCGGCCAGCCCGACGTCGAGCTGTCGCCGCACGACGTCCAGCGTCGTACCGCCATCGCGTTGCGCCAGCGTCTCGCCGACGCAGAGGATCGGGATCAGAGCCCCCGCGAGCACCGCCTGGATCTTTCGGGCGGTGTCCGCGTCGGATTCCCCGAACACGTGGCGCCGCTCCGAGTGCCCAACCAGGGCGGTCCGCGCTCCGGCCTGCGCCGCCAGGGGGACCGACACCGCGCCCGTGAACGCGCCCTTCGGCTCCCAGTGTACGTCCTGAATCCCCGCGCCGAGATCGTCCCGGCCCGTGATGCCCCGGGCGACGGTTTCGAGCGAAACCGCGGGGGGAAAAAACCACAGGTCCCGGCCCGGCCTGGCCGGTGTCGCCGGGAGGAAGGCCTCGAGATAGGCTCGGGCATCCGCCGGCCCGAGATGCATCTTCCAATTGGCGGCGAAGAGGAGCCGTCTCACGCGTTGTCCAATGCCATGACACCCGGCAATGGCTTGCCTTCCAGAAACTCGAGCGACGCCCCGCCGCCCGTAGAGACATGGGTGAGCCGGTCTTCGAGCCCCGCCACCGCTGCCGCGGAGTCGCCGCCACCCACCACCGTCGTCGCCCCTTTGGCCGTCGCGTCCACGAGTGCCTGGGCGACCGCCCGCGTGCCGACGTCGAACGGCGGCGTTTCGAACACGCCCATGGGACCGTTCCAGATCACGGTCTTGGCCCGGAGAATCCTGGCCCGAAAATCGTCAGCCGTAGCCTGATCGATGTCGAAGACCGCGAAATCGGCGGGGATCGCGTCACTCGACACTTGTCGCCGCTCAGCGGGACGCTCGAGTGTCGGGGCCACGGTGGCCCCACGCGGCAGCACCAGCTTCGGCCCCCCCTGGGAGAGCAGCTGTTTGGCCAGCGCGACCCGGTCCGGCTCCACGAGCGATTTGCCAATCTCCAGGCCGAGGCTGGCGAAAAACGTGCAGGCCATCGCGCCCCCGATCAGGATCTCGTCGCATTTGGGCAGCAGCGCCTGGATGACGTCGATCTTGCCACTGATTTTGGCTCCGCCCAGGACCGCGACGAAGGGGTGGCGGGGTTGATCGAGTGCCGAGCCGAGGTAGCGCAGCTCCCGTTCCATGAGAAAGCCCGCGACGGCCGGCTTCAACAGGTGGGCGACGCCTTCGGTCGAGGCGTGAGCGCGATGGGCGGAGCCGAATGCGTCGTTCACGTAGAAGTCTCCGAGGGCGGCTAACTGCTTGGCCAACCCCGCGTCATTCGCTTCCTCGCCGGGCCAGAACCGGGTGTTTTCGACCAGGGCCACGCCGCCACGGGGTAGCCGTCGCGTGACGGCTACTCCGGCCGCCAGGTCCTCGACGAACTCGACGGGAGCGCCGAGCACGTGCTCGATATCCCGCACGATCTGCCGCAGGGAGAACTTCGGCTCGGGGCCGCCTTTGGGGCGGCCGAGATGGGAGAGCAGCACGACGCGGGCGCCGTGATCGCGCAGATACGCGATGGTGGGCACTGCAGCGCGGATCCGCGAGTCGTCGGTGACCGTGCCGTTCTTCAACGGCACGTTGAAGTCGACCCGCACCAGCGCCCGTTTCCCTTCGAGCGCGGCAGCCGGAAGTTGCTCCAGCGACCGCTTCGTCACCGCCGCGAACCGAGATAGGCGAGCAAATCGACACAGCGCGCCGAATAGCCCATCTCGTTGTCATACCAGGACGAGACGTGGACCAGCGTGCCGTCGATGACGTTCGTCGACTGCGCGTCGACTACGCTCGAGAACAGGCTGCCGATGTAATCGACCGAGACGAGCGGCTCGTCGGAGACCTCGAGGATCCCCTTCAGGGCTCCGGCCGCCGCGGCGCGAAACGCCGCATTGACCTCCTCGATGGTGGTCCGTTTCTGCACCTCCGCCGTGAGATCCACAATCGACACATCGGGCGTCGGCACCCGCAGGGCGATGCCGTCGATCTTGCCTTTGACTTCCGGAATCACGAGGCTCGTCGCCTTGGCGGCACCGGTGGTCGTGGGAATGATCGAGAGCGCCGCGGCGCGCGCGCGCCGCAGATCCTTGTGCGGCAGGTCGAGAATCTGCTGATCGTTGGTATAGCTGTGCACCGTGGTCATGAACCCGTGCACGAATCCCCAGTTGTCGAGCACCACCTTGACCACCGGGACGAGGCAGTTGGTGGTGCAGGACGCATTCGAGATGATGTGGTGCTTGGCTGGGTCGTATGTCTTCTCGTTGACGCCCATGACCACGGTGAGGTCCTCACCCTTGGCGGGCGCCGAAATCACGACCTTCTTCGCGCCGGCACTCAGGTGCTTCGCGGCCGAATCGCGGTCGGTGAAGCGACCCGTGCTCTCCAGGACCAGCTCCACGCCCAGATCCTTCCACGGCAGCTTCTCCGGCTCCTTGATCGCGCTGACGCGGATCTCGCGCGCGTTGACGATCAGGTTCTCGCCTTTCGCCTCCACCGTTCCCGGGAAGCGACCGTGCACGGAGTCGTACTTGAGCAGATGCGCGAGCGTCTTCGTATCCGTGATGTCGTTGACCGCCACAAATTCGATCGCGCTCTGCTTGGCCATCACGGCCGCCCGCACCACATTGCGCCCGATGCGCCCAAACCCGTTGATCCCGACCCGTACGGCCATGCGTGGCTCCTAATTGAAATCCGGAATGCTGGCCCGGCCGAACGTGACGGCCGAGATGGTGGCGAACCCCGCGTGCTCGAGCGCGCGGGCGGCTTCCGCGAGCGTTGCGCCGGTCGTGAACACGTCGTCGACCAGCACGAGCGGCACGGGTGCGCGCAGCACGCCGGGCCGTACCGCAAAAGCCCCCGCCACGTTCGCTAGCCGGGCGCCTGGTGTCAACGCCGTCTGTGTCGGCGTATCTCGTGTGCGGGCGAGGAGTTGCGTGAGAACCGGCAGCCGCCACGTGCCCCCGAGGGCGCGCGCGAGCCAGAGACTTTGGTTGTATCCGCGGCGTCGCTCGCGCGCCGCACCCAGGGGAATCGGAATCAGTCGGGCGGCGTGATCCGGGGCGGCGAGCAGACGGGTCATCACGGCGGCGAGGTC
>DATFGN010000295.1:0-3251 GCA_035249405.1 Gemmatimonadales bacterium | reverse complement strand
ACCATGGGCCCTCGTTTCCGTAGCGGTAGCTATCACTGGATGTGACTTTACCCCGAAGGCTATCTCGATGGCAACGCAGCCTGTAGAGTGCGTGCCAGTTAGCCGAAACGGTAAGGTGCGTGGCATGGAGTACCAGCAGATCGCCGACAAGATCGGCGTGCACCCCGTCACCTTGAGCAAGTGGCTCAACGGGCACAGCTCGCCGGGCAAGTTGTCGATGCTGCGCATCCAGGACGAGCTCGGGTGGCCGGTAGCCGAGCAGATGGAAGCGTTCAACACCATCGTCGAGGAGACCGGCAAGGACATGTACGGCCCGCGGTTCAAGGAGTTCTTGCGGGACAAGCACAACGTCGTAGACAGGTTGATGGCATGAGGATCGTCGGCATCGACCTATCGCTCACCGGCACCGGGCTCGCCGAGATCACGCTGCAGCCCGGAGAGCTGGACGAGCTCGCCGGGGTCCAGACGTCGGTGGTCGCCGTCAAGTCGGTGAAGGATCCGCAGCTGCAGGACGACTTCGATCGGCAGACCCAGATCACCGAGCGGGTGATGGACTGGGTGAAGGGTCCCATGCACTTCACGAGCCCGGTCAACCTGCCTGACCTCGTCGTGATCGAGAAGCTCTTCAACTCGACCACGAGCGCCGGGATGCTCATCGAGCGCGCTGGGCTCTGGTGGCGGATCGTCGGATCGATGCTCTGCTGGGGCATCCCTGTGGTGCACGCCGTCCAGTCGCAAGGCAAGAAGTTCCTGACGGGCTCGGGCAACGCGGACAAGGGTGCGATGGCGATGTACGCCTCGAAGCTCTATCCACAGTGGACACCCGCCACGATGAAGAACGCGAACGACGAAGCCGACGCCATCGCGATGGCGTCGATCGGCGTGGGGCTGATGGCGTCCGATGAGGACTGGCCTTTCCCGCCGACCGACTACCGGCAGAAGATCATCGACGACATCAACACGAAACAGAAACTCAGGGAGAACGCGTGACCGACGAACAGATCCTGGAGAAGCTCCGGGAGTACTACCAGACCCAGATCAACAACGTGAACCAGGACGAGATGGCCGAGGGGCCGTTCGTCGACGAGACCGAGACGCTGGAGACCTTCGGCCAGCGCTGGGAGGCCGCGGCCAGCCGCATCGACGCGCGCGGCGGGCTGCGCGTGCACTTCACCTTCGCGGACCAGGAAGGCGGCGCCTGATGCACGAGATCCACACCGTCCGCACGGGGCCGAACCACGCGCTCCACGCCACGCTGACCGTGCTCACGTGCGGACTCTGGGGCATCGTGTGGCTGATCCTGTCCATCGCGAACCCGCAGAAGACCGCCGTCGTGGCACCGGCACCGCTCCCGCCCGGGGTGTACCCGACGCACGACGGCCAGACGCGGTACTGGGACGGGGAGCGGTGGCAGTGAACGACTTCGACGTGATGCCGGACCCGAAGCAGATCCCCTCCGTGGACTGGATGCTCCACCATCTCGACAACAAGGGCGACGACATCGGGTCGGACTACAACGACAGCGAGGCGATCCAGGGTTACTTCGGCTGGAGCGCGACGACCTGGACCAACTCGGCGACGGGCGCAGTCCGGCGCCGGGAGCTCGAGGTCTGGTGGGAGCCGCTCGAAGAAGGACCGGGCAAGCCGAAGCGCCACATCCGCCGGTTCCTGATCGCGGAGATCACCGGCCACCGCGGTGCAGAGACGAAGGAGATCGACTGACCGCGAGGCGCGGACAGCCACAGAAGAACCGCGAGTAGTGCACCGGGCTGGTTGGGTGCAAGCCAAGCTGCTTTGCTCGCGGTCGCCTCGTGAAGAAGGCCCCCGGCGCGGGTACCTCCGGGGGCCTTCACTCGTTCAGCTACCACAGTGCACGAGAGCGGACTCGACGAAGAAACCGCCTCGTCCAGGGTAACAGCCGATCACGCCGGGCTCGGGTCTCCCGCGCTCAGCCAGCTCGCCGGCGACGGGGCACCCGCGGCTGCCACGACCTCCGGCTCCGGCATCCCGGCCGCGAGCCACACCACCGTCCGGCCCTCGCCCGCCTGCAGCCGAGGCGACCCCGGAACCGCGCCGTCCGGGGTCGCTCCGAGCCGCGCCGTCACCGCGACCGTGAGCGCCGCGGCCAGCTCCCGCTCCATCGCGGCCGAGAGCTGAGCCTGAGCGGCCACGGCCAGCGCAGCGGGATGCTCGGCGACACCTGACAGCAGCGCCGCGGCGACCGTGGCAACGTCGAGGGCAGCCGGCGTGCTCCGGACCGCGGCGGTGACCAGCTGCGCCGTGGCAGCGACCGCGAGCGCCGCCGGGAGCGCGCCACCCGGGAGCGCGGCAAAGCTCGCCTGCGCCGCGATGGACAGCGCGCCGGCCCGCTCCAGCACCGGAGCAACGCTAAGCGCAGCTGCGGCCGCAACCTGTAACGCCGCGGCCCGGTCCGTTGAGGCCACGGCCGCGAGCTGAGCTACTGACGTCACATCGAGCGCAGCTGTCCGGTCTGCCAGCGGAACGAGATCGAGCTGTGATGTGACGGCGATCGCCAGCGCGCCCGCCGTCGTGCGCACCGCGGTGGCGGTGACCTGGGCAGTTGTAGCCACCGCGAGCGCCGCCGGGACCTCTCGTACGGGTCCTAGGCTCACCGCGGCCGTCGACCCCACAGAAACCGCGCCCAACGTCGTCCGCACCGCGGGGACAGCCACCGCGGCGGTCGCTCCGATCGCCAGCGCCGCGGTACGCGTGGCGAAGGCGCCCAGGCCAACCGAGGCCGTAGCCGCCGCGGCGAAGGCACCCGTGATCGAGCCGGAGACCGGCGTGCTCATGTAGGTGGTGATCTCGGCGTCAGTCGGCACGTTCGAGAAGAACCGCAGGTCATCGATAGCGGCGCCGGTCGTCGACCACTCCGCCATGTCGATGCGGTCCGCGGTGACCGAGAGCTGAGTGCCCGCGGCGAAGCTCTGGGTGCCGGTCTGCACGCCATCGACCAGCAGCCGGGCGACGCCGGTCGAGCGCTTGTACGTGAGGCAGTAGTGGTGCCAGGTGGCGCTCGGCGCGGTGCCGGTGGGGCGGGTCATCAGGTTGTCGGCGGTGTCGCGCAGCTGGCCTGCCATGGAGCCGCTGACGTTGAGCACGCCCCAGACGCCGGAGTTGATCGCGTCCCGCTGCCAGCGGACCCACCACGTTGTGAGGTTGCCCTTGGCCCAGAACATGACACAGCGGTCATCCGTCTGGGTGGCGGTGAGCAGGGAGCCCGGGAAGAC
>DATFGN010000294.1:0-6350 GCA_035249405.1 Gemmatimonadales bacterium | reverse complement strand
TCCTGCGCGTACCACCCATGTCCGTGGCGGAATGGCTCGACGACTGGTTCAAGGCCGACGCCCTGAAGGGCGCCGTCGGCGCGGGCGGCATCACGCGCATCCTGCAGGGGCCGCGCGCGGCCGGCACGGCGTTCGTCCTGCTGCACCACCAGGTGGGCCGACCGGCGGGCGCCGTGCGCGCGGCGCATGTCGCGAAGGGCGGAGTCGGCAATCTCGGTCGCGCCCTCATCGCCGCGGCCAAGGGCTTCGGCGTCGACATCCGCACGACCGCCCCGGTGCGGGAGATCGTCATCCGGGACGGTCGGGTGCTCGGTGTCGCGTTGGACACGGGCGAGCACATCGCCGTGCCCCAGGTGGTGTCGTCGGTCGACCCACGGCGGACGCTCTGCGGGCTGGTCGACGCCAGCCACCTCGATCCGCAATTCGTGCGTGCGGTCCGGAACATCCGCTACCGCGGCGCGGTGGCCACGGTGCACCTCGCCCTCGGCGAGTTGCCGCGCTTTACGGCGCGCGCGGCGGACGGCGCCCTGCGCGGCGCGATCACGATCGCGCCGAGCCTGGATTACCTGGAGCGGGCGTACGACGACGCCAAGTACGGCGCCGTGTCCCGGTATCCGTATCTCGAGGCCCGTCTCCCGACTCTGCTCGACCCCAGCCTCGCGCCGGCGGGTAAACACATCATGAGCGTGCAGGTGCAGTATGCCCCATACCATCTGAAGGCCTCGTGGGACGCCCCGACCCGCGACCGGGTGGCGGACCTGGTCGTCACGACGCTTGGAGAGTACGCCCCCAAGTTCAAGGCGAGCGTTCTGCACCGGAGGGTCGTCACGCCGAAGGATCTCGAAACCCGCTTCGGCCTCACCGAAGGACACTCCTATCAGGGGGAGATGACGCTCGATCAGATTCTGTTCATGCGGCCGGTGGCCGGATGGGCGCGCTACAAGATGCCGATCGAAGGCCTGTTCCTGTGCGGCGCCGGTACCCATCCCGGCGGTGGGCTTGCCGGAGCGCCGGGGCGCAACGCCGCGCGCGAGATCGTGAGGGAGCGACGTCGATGAGCGGATTCGTGAAGACCGTCGAATCCTACCAGCAGGGCGCGCGGACCATGCCGGGGCGGTATTACACGGACCCGGGCGTGCTCGCGGCGGAGCAGGAGCGCATCTTCGCGCGGCACTGGATTTCGATCGGACGCACGGCACTGTTCGCGCAGCCCGGCGACTACCGGTTGGTGGAAATCGCGGGTGAGTCCCTGATCGTGCTGCGCGACCAACAGGGGGCGTTGCGCGCGTTCTTCAACGTCTGCCGGCATCGCGGGACACGGTTGTGCGACGCACCCACTGGGGGGGGGCGGCTCTCCGAAACGATCCAGTGCCCGTATCACGCCTGGACCTATGGACTCGACGGGCGGTTGATCGGGGCCCCGCACATGAACGAGGTGGCGGGCTTCGAGAAAAAGGACTACCCCCTGCACGCGGCCGCGCTCGCCGAATGGGAGGGGTTCGTTTTCCTGAGTCTGGCCCGTGAACCGCAACGCTTCAGCGAGGCGTTCGCCCCGGTGGCGGAGCGATTCGCTCGCTTCAATCTGCCGGCTCTGGTGACGGTGCGTCGCATCGAGTACGACGTTCGGGCCAACTGGAAGCTGGTGATGCAGAACTACTCGGAATGCTTGCACTGCCCGACAATCCACCCCGAACTGACGACCAAGCTGCCGTACACGAGCGGCGCCAACGATCTGGTGGAGGGTCCGTTCCTCGGCGGGTACATGGAGATCAAGGCGCCGAACGAGAGCGCCACCATGAGCGGGAAGGCGTGCGGCCTCCTGCTCGGCGACCTGCCGGCCGATGACCGCCGGCGGGCGTTCTACTACACGTTGTTTCCCACCATGATGCTCAGCCTGCACCCCGACTACGCCGTCTACTATACGGTGTGGCCGACCGGGCCAATCACGAGCCGGGTCGTGTGCGAATGGATGGTGCATCCGGATTCGCCTGCCGCGCCGGGTTACAACATTGCGGATGCCGAAGAATTCTGGGACCGGACCAACCGGCAGGATTGGAATATCTGCGAGCGCAGCCAGCTGGGGATCGCTTCGCGTCGCTACCAGCCCGGACCGTATTCGCCGCGGGAAAGCATCCCGGCCGCCTGGGATCGGGAGTACCTGCGTCAGCTGGGACCGCTACCCGCACTATGACACGGGCGGCGGTGGGGCTGACCTGCCTGCCGCCGGATCCTGCCGGTAGAACCCCCTGAGCTCTGCATAGAGATCGGCATACTCCGCCTGAAGTTGTTCCGGCTTTTCGAAGAACGCCTCGGTTGCGACGGCGAAGAATTCCGCACGATTCGTGGCCCCATAGACATTGAGGACCGTCGGGGTCTCGCTCGCGGCCGCGACTCGGAGCTCCTCGAATCGCCGCTGCAGGACGCGCGCCCATTCGCGCGTGGAGGATGGCGCCTCGAGCAGGGGCACGCCGTCCACGTCGCCGTTCTCGATGTCCAGCTCGTGAGCGAATTCGTGGAGCACGACGTTGCTGCCATCGTTGGCCGCGACCGCTCCGGTCGCCACGCTTTCCCACGAGAGCACCACGACCCCGCGGACATGTTGGCCGAGCAGCGGCACCGGTTCCGGCACCGGGGACGTGTAAAGCCGGTGGTCCAAGGCGACCGGTTGAGGGATGAACGTCCCGGGGTACAGCAGGACGACCCGCACACCTGGGTAGCAGCCGGCGTCCAGGTTGAGGATCAGGAGACAGGCCTGGGCGGCGATGAACACTTTCATCGCTTCAGTGATCTCGAGCCCGCCAACCCCCTCGAACCGCTTGTCCCTGATGAATTGCCCCGTCCAGTCGAGCAACCGGTCCCACTCGTCCGGCGTGAGCCGCGCCGTGAGCGGCACCCGCTCTGCGATCAACTCCCGCCAGGACGAGGGAGTGGGCACCCCCGGCGCGCGTCGTCCCCGCCGAAACGAAACCGTGCGCACGACCCCCCACCCGACCACCAGGGCCAGGGCGAAAACCGCCGCGGCGGCGGCCAGGATTTGGATGTTTCCCACGCGTCAGGGAGCCGGGAGGATGCGAGCCAAGGCACGTAGCAGCTGACCATCGGGTGAGCCGCCATCGGGGGCCTCGGAGAGGACGACTGCGAAGCGCCGGCGTAACAGGGGATCGCGATAGGCTTGCGCGGCAAATTGGAGGGTAATAGGGATGAACCACTGCGCCTGCCGAGCCCCGGCACCGGCACGCGCGACGGCCGCGTACTGCTCGAACAGTCCCAGCATGAACGCACCTTTGGATGGGAACTGTCGATAGATGGCTCCTTTGGTGAACCCGGCAGCGCTGGCGACGTCATCGAGTGTGGCAAGCTCGAAGCCACGGTCGGCGAAAACCTTGAGGCCGGCCTCGAGGAGCAGGCTGCGGGTCTCTGCCTTGCGACGCTGCCGAATGGAACTCATTGGTATCTATGATACGGTACAGTATCCAGAATGGCAAAACGACCCTCGGGATTCCACCAACTGATACTCATGGGTATCCGAGCGTCGCGCGCGATCATTGTTTTCCAAGGAGTTTCGAGGTGGCGAGAACGTCCTGCGGACGGCTTTGCGGTACTCAGCCGTATCTTAGATACTGACTAGTAGCCTATGTCCTGTCTTGACGCGATTGGTCCACCCTCTAGGTTCTTGGTCTCGCAAACGCCGATCGCCGCCCGGGAGAGCTAACTGATGCCGTATATCATCGTAGAGCCCTGCATCAATGTGAAAGACCGCTCCTGCGTGGATGTCTGTCCGGTGGACTGCATCTACGAAGGAGAGGATCAGCTCTACATCCATCCTGACGAATGCATCGATTGCGGTGCGTGCGAGCCGGAGTGCCCCGTCACAGCCATCTTCCCCGAAGAGGACGTGCCGGCGCAGTACAAGTCCTACATCGCGAAGAACAAGGACATTTTCCAGAGCGCCAACCCGCCCGGCAAGCCTTCGGCCGAGCGCGGCATGAAGTAGACCGCTAGCCCAAGGCTCCCAGGAAGTCGGCGAGCACTGGAGTCACGGCGCCGGGCTGCTCCAGTGGCGCCATGTGTCCGGCCGCCTCGATCTCCACGAACCGCGCACCGCGGATCCGCTCCGCCATGGGGCGCACCACTGCGGGTGGCGTCAGCTCGTCTTCCGCTCCGACCAGGACGAGCGTGGGGACGGCGATCTGAGCCAGGAGTGGTGTCGAATCGGGGCGATCACGCATTGCCTCGAGTGCCCCCACGACTCCTTCGACCGGGGATCGCAGCACCATGGCCCGGACGGTCTCCACGACCGCCGCATCACGCGCGGCCGTCGACCGGCCCAGCAGCTTGGGAAGCAGCTTGCTGGCCACCGCGCCGATGCCATCCCGTCGGGCGACGCCCGCCAGATCATCCCTGCCCCGCTTCCCCTCCGGGGTATCCGGCTCCGACTTCGTGTCACACAGGATCAAGGCCCGGACTCGCTCGGGATGACGGCGCAGCAGCTCGAAGAGGATGTAGCCGCCCATCGACAAGCCGCAGCAGACCGCCGCTTGTGTCCCGACTGCATCGAGCACCTGAATCAGATCGTCGGCATAGCGACTCATCGAGTAACCACCGGTCGGGACCGCCGATTCACCCGCGCCGCGCAGGTCTGGGGCGATCCGCGTCCACCCATCGATTCCCGTCAGCTGATGCTGCCACATGGTCCGATCGAGCGGAAACCCGTGCACGAACAACAGGGCCGGTCCCGATCCCATCACGTCGGCGACGAGCCGGACACCATCTGCTTCGACCCGCACAACAGCGTTCATGCGTGCGAACCTAACCCACCGTATCTTCCTCCGCATCACGAGACGAGAGCCAGATCGATGCGCGTCGCCACCGATTACATCCGTCACGCCGCCCGGGCCGCTCGCAAGTGTGCCGGCGATCCGCTCGGCGGTGCGCCACAGCCCCCGGATCCCGAGTTCTACAAGACCCTGGCCAAGGCTCTGGAGGAGATTGCCGGCGGACTCGAGGCACTCGGCAAGGAGGAGTGACGGGGTACCGCTACGTTGATTCCGCTGCGGCGTTTCAGGAACTGCTCGCCGCGGCACTCGCCGAACCGCTCATCGCCGTCGATACCGAGGCGGCCAGCTTTCATCGCTACGTCGACCGCGTCTATCTCATCCAGCTGTCGACCCGGCGCTCGACCGCGATCATCGACCCCCTGGCCGTGCCCGACCTGGCCATGCTGGGTGCCTTGCTCGCCGACCCCCGCATCGAAAAGGTCTTTCACGACGCGGATTACGATCTCCGGATCCTGAACCGCGACTACGGGTTCCATGGCGTCCGAATGTTCGATACCCGCATTGCGGCGCAGCTGGCCGGCGAGCCGGCCATCGGACTCGGCGCCCTGGTCCAGAAATACCTGGGCATCACGCTGGCCAAAGCGCATCAGCGCGCCGACTGGTCGCAACGGCCACTGACGCCCGGCATGCTCGAGTACGCGGCCGCCGACACGGAACACCTGCCGGCCCTGCGCGACGCGATGCGCGCCCGGCTCGAAGCGTTGGGGAGGCTCGCCTGGGTCGAGGAGGAGTGCGTGCGGCTCGAGGCGCTGCGCTGGACCGGCGACGGGGCGGGTGGGAGCT
This sequence comes from Gemmatimonadales bacterium, assembly GCA_035249405.1. Taxonomy (GTDB): domain Bacteria; phylum Gemmatimonadota; class Gemmatimonadetes; order Gemmatimonadales; family GWC2-71-9; genus DASTHG01. The sequence goes on along the minus strand of DATFGN010000294.1, from coordinate 729 downwards.
CGGAAGCGTTTCAACGCGCCAAAGGGGCGAAATCGTTGTCGCCCCGCGGGCTGGCGACCCTGCGCGAGCTGTACGCCTGGCGCGCCACGGTAGCGGCGCAGCAGGACAAGGCCTTGTTCCGCATCATCGGCAACGAGTCGTTGGTGGCCGTGAGCCAGGCGCTGCCGCGAACGCTTGCGGCGTTGACCCAGATTCCGGGCTTGCCGACGAGCCTGGCGCGGCGCCACGGCGCGGCCCTCATTGCGGCGGTCGACCGGGCGCTGGCCCTGCCGGAGCGCGACCTGCCGACGCGCGAACGGGCCTCCCGGCAGCCGCGCGACCCGGAATTCGAGGGGCGCGTCGAGCGACTCAAGGCCGCTCGCAACCAAGTGGCTGAGCAATTGGGGCTCGACCCCGGTGTGTTGTGCGGGAAATCGATGTTGGAAACGATCGCCCGCGCCCGACCGAACGACGCGACGCGGCTGGCTGCTGTCGAAGGGATCAGTCGTTGGCAGGTCGCGGTGCTCAGTGACACGCTGCTGCCGGTGCTGCAGTAGCTTCGTCAGAAACCCATCATGGCCCGGATTTTCGGCTCGATTTTCTCCGGCGTCCAATAAGGCTCCCACACGATCTCGATGTCCACATCCTTCACGCCGGGGATGGGCCGGACGGTCTTGTGGATGTCGTTCATGATCTGCGGGCCCGCGGGACAGCCGGGTGACGTGAGCGTCATGCGGATGTGCACGTTTC
>DATFGN010000293.1:0-6872 GCA_035249405.1 Gemmatimonadales bacterium | reverse complement strand
CTCGTCGCGGCGATCCAGGGTCTGCTGGTCGGGATCGGGTTCTGGGTCACGGGCCTGTCGAATGCGCTGTTCTGGGGCGTGGTGACCATGGTGCTCGCGATTCTGCCGGTGGTGGGCAGCGGGCTCGTGTTCGGACCGGGGGCGGTCGCGCTCGGGCTGGGCGGACACTGGGGCTGGGCGATTGCGCTGATGCTGTGGGGCGTTCTGATCGTGGGGAACGTGGACTACATCGTGCGCCCGATCATCTTCCGCCGCTGGGCGAACATTCCCCCGTTGATTACCCTGATTGGCGCCCTGGCGGGCGTCCCCTACTTCGGACTGCTGGGACTGCTGATCGGGCCGCTGGCCCTCTCCTACTTCTTTGAGCTGATCCGGATGTACCGAGAGGAATATCTCGAGGAACGCGCCTAAGGCCTCCGCCACGGCCGCCGCGCCGCTGCGCGCCGGGCGTAGATCGCGCTGGAGCTGACGGGAGCCACCGGCCCCGTCCCGCCCACTTTGAGATGGCCGTCTTCCGGGATGATGTCGGTCGGCTCGATGACGGTGCCGACGATCGCGGCCGCGTTGAGAAACCCGTCGTCCCCACCCAGCATACTGCGCGGAATGCGCGCCGTGATCATGGCACCGTTGATGATCGGTCGCACGGTGCCGGTGACCGAGCCCGCCGCGTTCACGACATGGACCGTGGAATCGGACCCATAGTTGGCGAGGTCGATCCAGAAATCGACCCCCATGCCCGTCGAGCCGGTCCCGGGGCGGTTGTCGTCCACGATCGACGAGATCCCGGTCGTGGCGTTCTGGTCGGTGTCGAAATCGACGAAGGAGTAGGTCGCGAAGGTATCGCCCGCCACCGGGGAGACGACGTTGGTCGCAATGTCGAGCACCACCGTGATGCCGCCCGTATCGCGCACGACGGTGAGCGCGGTCAGATCCCACTGGACCGAGTCCACGCCATAGGTGTCCCCGACCGGATCAGTCGCCCGCGCCGTCAACGTGCCACCGACTCCGCCACCACCACCGGGCCCCGACGAGTCACCACAACCGCCAAACGTGATCAGCGCGGCAACGCCTGCGGGGAGCTTCGCAAAGAGGTGCTTCACGTGGCGATCGACTCCGATTGAGGTCAGTGCACGCTACCGCAGCGAACCACGTTCAGCGGTGACGGAGGGCACCATAAACCGGGATACCCAGTAGCAAAAGACCGGTTCCGATCGCCGCGTTGCGTGGATTGGCGCCCACCGAGCTCGACACGACGTACAACGCCGCCAACACGAACACCGCCGGAAGCAGCGGATATCCGGGGACGCGGAATCCGCTGCCCGAGACGCCGGCCAACTCGTCACGCCGACGATATACGAATAGCGTCGCCACGGCCAGAGCGAAGAAGATCCAGTCGCCGAACACGACGTAGTCGACCAGCTGATTGAAGGTGCCGCTCAGGGTGAGCACGATGGTCCAGCCCGAGAACGCCAGAATCGCCGCGGTCGGCGTGCGGTAGCGCGGGTGCAGCTCGGCCATGCGCCGGAATAACAATCCGTCCTGTGCCATCGCCTGGAACATGCGCGGGGCCACGAGCGTGTTGAGATTGAGAAATCCGAACGCGGACACCGCGATCCCCGCGCCGATCAACGACGCGCCCCGCGGGCCCAGTGCTTCCCGCATGGCATCCGCCGCCGGAGCCGTGCTGGCGGCGAGTCCCGGGGCCGAGAGGAGTCGCAAATAGGTGATGTTCGCGAGCACGTACACCACCACCACCCCCAGCACGCCGAGCACCAGCGCGCGCGGCAGGTTTCGCTCGGGCTCGATGATCTCTTCCGCGATGAGGTTGGTGTTCTGCCAACCACCGTAGGTGAACAACACGGGGACGAGGGCGGCGCCGAGGGCGATTCCCACCCCCAGACCACCCACCGTGACGGCAGGAGACGGTAGGGGACGGTAGGGGACGGCAACGGTGAGACCGACGACAATGAGAATTGCCAGCGCCGCGAGCTTCAGGATGACGAAGACGTTCTGCATGACGGAGGCTGGTTTGACGCCGACGTAGTTCACGCCGGACACGAACACAATCGCGCCGACGGCCAGCGGCACAGTGGCAGCCGGGGGCAGGCCAAGCAGCGGCACCGCGTAGCTCGCGAACACGACCGCGACGGCCGCAGTGCCGCCCGGCAGCATGATCAGCAGCTGCGCCCACGCATTGAGAAAGGCGGCCAGCGGACCAAACGCGTCGCGCAGGTAGACGTAGCTCCCGCCGGCCTTCGGCTTACGCTGTCCCAACTCGCCGAAGCAGAACGCCCCGATCAGCGCGATGACGCCGCCGACCCCCCACGTGATGAGCGCCAGCGAAGCTGAGCCGGTGCGCTGCGCCACCGCCGCCGGCGTGCGAAAAATGCCGCCGCCGATGATGCCGCCGATCACGGCCATGGTAGCCGAGAACAGGCCGAGCCGCCGCGCGTAGGTGGTCATGAAAGAGTGTGGGGTCGTGGGAAAGTACTTGCTTCCCCACGACCCCACACCCCCACAACCCCGACGTCGTCAGTCTTTGCCAGCGAGCGCCACCGCTCTCGCCCGCAAGCCGGCGTCGATGTCCGCGAGCGAGACCTTCGCGGGCACGGTCCATTCGCCGCGCCGCTCCGTCGGCACCTTGATCGAGGCGACCTCGCCGTCGGTGCCGAGCACGATCACGGCCGTCGCTCCGTCCTCCGGGCCCTGCAGCGCCGTGATCACGAGCGTCCACACGCCCTCGTTCGGCCACATCTTGCGCAGCGAGCGGACGCCTTCGCGTCCCGTGGACCCGAACTCGAGCTTGATGGTGCGCCGTTGTCCGTTGACGATTCCTTCCGCGGTTCCAGTGATGATGGCGTTCATAGCGGTGCCGTGATGGAACGCGTGCACCAGGAGAAACGCGCCGCGCGATTCGCGGTCATAGGGATTGACCGGCAGCTCGATCGAGATCCAGGGCGGGCCGGCCAGGGCCGGGGCCGCGAGCGCCGCCGTGAGCAGTGCCGCGAGGGTCAGGCTTCGCATCGACGTCATGGCAACCTCCGAGTGGAAGAGTGGGTTGCCGGTATGATGCCGCTGCCGGGCCGCCGGTTTACTTCGTGAGCCCCGTCCCCGGATTGAGATCCCGGAGGTCGCGCAGGATTTCGCGACGCCAGGCGATGCGGCGGATGCGATCCCAGTACCGCTGCAGCGTCTCGGGGTCGAGGCGCAGCGTCGCGGACCGCGTCACGCTTTCCGGCGGCGGCACGAGCTGGGCGAGGCGATCGTAGACCAACGGGCGCAGCTGCGGCGTCACGCGCTGCAACAGGTGCCACAGGGACAGGGCGTCCTCGGCCCGCGCCGCGCCGACGGCAGTCCGGGCGGCGGCATCGCCGCCGTCCGAGAAATCGAACCCCGCCAGTGCCTGGCGCAGCGACTCCGGCGCGTCGTGCACGTACGGCGTCCCGGGTCCATGGCCGCGGCGCGTCTCCGCAATCGCACCAAGCGGAACGATCGAGCGCCGCCCGCTCCAGTCGAACTCGACGTAGCCCGCCGTGACCCGCAGCACGCCGTTGCCCAGCGAATCGACCTCGAGCGCGTAGGCGCAGCCCAGGTCGACCGCCGTGCCCGCGGGCGTCTCGACGAAGAACAACCGCGGCGGCGCATCGACGTGGGCGAAGATCGCGCCGCGGTCGAGCGCCAGGCGATGATCGGTGGCACGCGCCTGCACCAGCCGCAACCGGGTGCCGGGCTTCACATCCACTTCCCCGATGTTGCCGACGGCGAGCAGCGCCCGGGACGAGTCATCGGTCACGAGCCATTCGCCGACACGCAGCGATCCGACGGCCCCCAGCGCCGCGTCGTTCACGCGCGGCGTGCCCGCGACGCGACGCACCTCCCACGCATCGGCGCGGTGCGGCGTCAACCGCCACCACGCCAGCGCCACAACCAGCACGGCTGCCGCCGCGAGCGGAATCCACCAGCGACTCCCCCTCCCCCTTCCCCCTTCCTTCTTCCCCAGTCGAATACGATCCCGGATGCCCGGCCACAGATTCTCCGGTGGCTCGATCGTGCGCGGCAGCCCGTCGACGGCCGCCCGCAGCTCGGGGGGCAAATCGATTTCCCGCTCGCGCTCGTTCATCGTTCCAGTTTCTCCCGCAGTAGTCGCCGCGCCCGAAACAGCTGCGCTTTGGACGTTCCGACGGCGATGCCCGTCATCCGGGCAATGTCCTCGTGTCGATACCCTTCGATGTCGAACAGCACGAACACCTCCCGCGCTCCTTCCGGCAACGACGCGATCGCCTGCTCGAGATCGAGGCTGAGGCCCGCCGGCGCGGAGTCCCGCGGCCGCTCGACTACCTCCGGCTGCTCCATCGGGAGCACCCGGGCCTCCCGACGCCGGTCGCCACGATTCGCCGTCCACACGACGTTGACGGCCAGCCGGTACAACCAGGTGCCGAAGCTGCTCTCGCCGCGAAAACTCTTGAGCTGTTCCCAGCAGCGCACGAACACGTCCTGGGTCAGCTCTGCGGCCCGCGTGCGGTCACCGCTCAGCCGCAGGCACAGGGCAAAGACGCGACCCGCGTGCTCGTGGTACAGCGACTCGAACGCCGCTTCATCGCCCGCCTGGGCTCGGCGCTCGAGATCGCTCACGGCTGACGGCCGCGATGGCTGAGTGGCGAGGGCCAGCACCGGCACATAGCTGTGACGCCACTGGCCCCGGGGAGGTTTGAGCCGACGGGTCGCCTAGGGGACGCGAGTGGCGGTTTGGGCGAGGCCGCCCTGAAACAGAATGAAGGTGGTGGCGGGTGCGCCGTCGGCCGAGTGGAAGACCAGGCGCACCGCGTCGTCGAATGCGGAGACAAAAGTGCTGTCCCCCTGCCACTTCAATCCGAACGCCCCCTGTCCCGTGGCCTGCGCCTGCAGCTTCCCTGCCGACTCGAACACGCGGATCTGGAGCGGTCCGAGCGCGTAGGTCCCCGTAAACCGCGACACCTCGGCTGCGCCCAGGGCCAGATCTTTGACGGCATCCGGAGGAACCGCGAGCACGAGGCGCGCGATGTCCTCGGCCAGCCGCCCCGGCTTGGCCGATTCGCTGTTGGCGAGCACGACGACCGTGAGCGAATCATCCGGATAGTAGTCCAAGGCGGTCAAGAACCCGTTGATGCCGCCGCCATGTCCGATCTTGCGGTGCGGGCCCAGCGTGGCGATGGCCAGGCCAAATCCGTAGCGCGTCTGCGAGCCGTCGTTGAGCGTCGCGGACGTGGCCATCATGGTCCCCGACGCGGCGGAAATCAGGCGATGGGCGACGAGTGCGCGCTGCCAGGCGACCAGATCACCGACCGTCGAGCAGAGAGCGCCCGCGGAGTACGGCTGGGTCATCGAGAGCGGGCTGGCGTTGACGAACCCTCCGCTGTCGCGCTCGTAGCCGGCGGCACGATGCGCGACGAGAGGGCGGTCATCGCAATAGAGCGTCGCCTTGAGACCGAGCGGCCGAAATTCGTGTTGCTCGAGGTACCGCCCGTACGCTTGCCCGGTGATCCGCTCGATGATCATGCCCAGCAGGTAGTAGCCCGAGTTGTTGTAGAGGAAGCGCGCGCCCGGCTCGAAATCGAACGGCTTGTCCTCGAACATGGCGACCAGGGAATCGTGCGGCAGGTCGAGCCGCATGCGACGCTCCCATTCGGGCCCGAGTCCCGTGTAGCTCTTGATCCCGGACGTATGGGTCAGCAGGTGGCGGATCGTGATGTGATGCCCCTGCGCGTGATAATCGGGAAGGAAGCGCTGAATCGTGTCATCGAGGGAGAGCTTGCCCTGCTCCATCAGCTGGAGGATCGCGACGGCGGTGAACTGTTTGGTGATCGATCCGATCCGGTAGACGGTCTGCGCCGTCGCCGGCACCTCCTGCTCCAGATCCGCTCGGCCGTATCCCTTCATCGTGATGGTGTCCCGGCCCCGGACCACGGCGATCGACAATCCAACGGCAGGCCACTGCGCCAGGGCCGTCGTCGCCATGGAATCGATCCGGGTGACGAGTGCGCGGCGGGCCCCCGCCTGCGCAGAAACGTCTCCGCTGACTACGGCGAGCAACACGATGAGCCCGATGCGCTTCATGGCAGTCGAATTCCTCCGGTCAGTCGTTTGATCTGCTGCTCGAGTCGAGCCTGAGCCGCTTCGATGACGCGCCGCGCTTCGGCCACCTGGGCCGTTGCTTCCGCCTTGACCTGCGTGACCCGCGCCCGGACCGGCGCCAGGGTCGAATCGGCGAGCCGGTCGACGCGCGTGCGCAGCGTGGCTTCGGCCGCGGCAATCTCGTCACCGATCGCAGCCCGCAACCCGTCGGAGACGGCCGCATCGAGATTCGAGCGCACGTGCAAGCTGGGATGATTCAGGGTCCCGCCCAGCTCGGCGATCAGGTCCAGGCGGTCGATGCGCGAGACCACGCGCCACAGGAGATCCGCCGCGACCCCGCTGCCGCCGCTGTCACGCTGCCAGACGGCGGTGGGAGCGGTCACCTCCCAGCGACCGCGCAGCGAGTCACCGTACAACGCGAACCCCAGCGTCAGATCGCCCTTCCCCGGCACCACCCGGATCGGAAGCCCCGGCAGCGCGATCGAGGGAATAGCCACCCCCCGCACGGTGCCGCCCAGCGCATCGCGCGGCGTATCGCGCACGTGGTCGAACACCGCGTCGGCCGTCACGGTCGGGGTGCGGACGTCGAAGGTCGTGGGTCGCCCGTACACGGACGGCGCGCTCGTCAGCCCCTGGAGCCGTCCCGTGTAACGGCGCGGACCGGCGGAATCGGATCCCACGAGCAGCGAGATCTCGGCATCACGCAACAGGAAGCCTGGCAGCGCTCGCTCGCGCGGAAACTCCACGGCGAGACCCGCGCG
>DATFGN010000292.1:0-9028 GCA_035249405.1 Gemmatimonadales bacterium | reverse complement strand
CCGGCCGCTCCGCTCCCGCGACGAACTGCTTCACCATGAACTCCCACGTCACTTTGCCGGTGGATGCCGGCCAGGCATTCGCCAGCCAGCGCAGGCCGCTCCGGGCCAAGGACGGAATCCGCTGGTAGGCGGCCGCGACGCGATGCCCGAGATAGGTCGGGTACCCGCCGAACAACTCGTCCGCCCCCTCACCGGACAGCACCACCTTCACGTCCTCCCGCGCAGCCGCGGCCAGGAGATAGGTGGGCAGCGCGGCCGGGTCCCCGATCGGCTCGGCCAGGTGCGCGGTCACGGTATCGAACGCGGTGCGCAGGGACGCGTCGTCGCAGGTAACCACGTGATGCACCGTCCGGATATCGTGCGTGACCGCCTCGGCAAAAGGACTCTCGTCGTACCCCCGAGCTGCGAAACGGGCCGCGTAGGTGTGGATGCGCTCACCCGGGATGACCCGGGTTGCCGCAGCGGCGAGGAATGAGGAATCGAGCCCGCCACTCGTGAACACGCCGACCGGAACGTCCGCCATCAGCTCGCGCGCCACCGCCGCGAGCAAGACCTCGCGCAGCTGAGCGGCATCCGTGAGACGGCTTGTCGTCCGCGCCGTCTCGGCCGCCGACCAGTAGGACTGCACGGTGATCGTGCCGGCCTCGGCGACGAGCCGTTGTCCTGGAGCGAGCTTGTGGATGTCCTGCAGCATGGTGCGCGAGCCCGGGACGTAGCCGAGCGCGGCGAAGTTCGTTGCGGCCGCCCGATCGAGGCGGCGTGGCTGGTCGGGAAACACGAGCAGGGCCTGCACCTCGGAGGCGAAGCGCAGCTCGTTGCCGACGCGGGTCCAGAACAGCGGCTTCTCGCCGGCGCGATCGCGCGCGAGCAGCAGCCGACCGCGCCGGTCGTCCCATAAGGCCAGGCCGAACATGCCGTCGAGCCGGGCCACTACATCGGGCCCCAGACGCTCGTAGAACGGCACGATGTTCTCAATGTCACCGCGGGAGCGGAACGGATAGCCCCAGCCTTCGGCTTCGCGACGTAATGCCGGCGCGTTGTAGATCTCTCCATTGCAGACCATCCAGACGTCACCGTCGGGACTTTGAAACGGCTGATCCCCCGTGGTCAGGTCCATGATGGCGAGGCGGCGGGCGCCGATTTGGGCGCGCGCATGGCCGACGATGCGCTCGCCGTCCGGCCCGCGGTGGGCGAGTGAGCGGGCCATCGCGGCCAGGCACTCGGGGTGCCGGAGCGAGCCCTGACCGAGCGAGACGACGCCAAAGATCCCGCACATCAGGGTCGCGCCGGGATGCCGGCCGCGGACAGGCACGGACCGTAGACCAGGTAGTGGCTGTTGGCGTAGCGCACGGGAAACCGCGACAGGGAGTCGCGGATCGCGCGGTCCACCGGTCGCGCAACGAAGAGGGTGGGCTCGCGACATTCCGCGGCGAGCGTGCGCCAGACGTCGGGCGGAAGCAGCGGCGACCCGGGGACCGCCCGATAGCGATCGACGTAGTCGGCGATGTAGTTGCTGGTGAGCTCTCGTCCGTGTGCCGTTGCCACCGGGATCTGACGGCGCAAGTAGAACGGCAGGGACGGTGGATAAGCGGCGACGCCGATCACCCGGCCCTGTCCGCGCACTGCGTCCGCCATGGCTGCCGCCGACCGATCGTCCCCTACCGCTCGCATCAAGGCTCCGATCACGACGGGCAGGGCGATGACGGGAAGTGCGTAGCCGCTGGCGATGATGGCCGTGTGATTGCGGCGCGCCGCCAGTGCGACGAGGGCAATCGACACGAGCAACGTTCCCGCGATACCGAACGCCACACCAGGGATGGCTGCGCTCACGGCGGGCGTGAGCGGTCCGAACATTTCTGCCGGCGCTTGTCTGAACCACACGCCGGCAGCGAGCAGCCCGATGCCGAGGGCCCCGGCAATCCACACATACGCTCGCGCTCCGGTTCCCGGTCCGTGCAGAGTCAAGGCTCGCGCCGCGGCCAGCGCCACCGCGGGCATCAGGGGCAGCACGTACTGCGGCAATTTCGACTGGTTGATCGTGAGCAAGACGAGCGGCCCGAGTACCCAGGCTGCCAACAGGATGGCTTCGCGCGCCGTCGGGTTCACGCGCCGCGCTTCCCAGGCCCATCGCAGGCGCCCGCCGCCAAGCTGGGCGAGCGTCGGCATGATCCACGGAAATGCGGCAACGGGCAGAATGGGCAGGAAGTACCAGAACGGCGCGCTGCGGTGGAAGCTGGTTGTCGTCATCCGCTCGAACGTCTCACGGACGAAGACATAGTGCGGGAACTCGGGGATCCGTGCCGAAACGGCAACGAACCAGGGCAACGCGACGAGTCCGAATGCCAGCAGCCCCTGCCAATGGAAGTAGCGCCGCACGCGGACGCCGGTGAGCCAGGCGTAGGGGAGCACCGCGGCGAGGGTAATGCCGATCGCAATCGGACCCTTCGTGAGGGCGCCCGCCCCCAGGGCCGCCCAGGCCAGCACCGGCCGGTCTTCGACGAAGCAGATGATGGCCGTCGTGATGAATAAGGAAAGCGTGCTGTCGAAAATGGTGGTGCGCGCATAGGCCAGCACCATCGGCATGGTCGCGAACGCAATGCCCGCGAGCCAGCCGGCGCTCGGACCCCACCGTCGCCGGGCAAACCAAACCAGCAATACCACGGTGGCCAGGGTGGCCAAATAGGCCGGGAGACGCGCGGCGATTTCGGTCGGGCCGAGCCATTCCATCGCCGCGGCCGCCGCGGCGAAATACACGATCGGTTTGTCGAGGTAGGGCAGGCCGTTCAGATGTGGGACCAGGTAGTCGTTGGTCGCCGCCATTTCCCGCGCGACCTCGGCGTTGCGACCTTCGTCCGGGTCGAGCAGCCGGTACCCACCCATATCCCAGGCGAGCGTCACGATGGCCACCAGTACCAGCGCCGGCAGCCACCGTGCGGCCAACAGGGAGGAAATGGGACTAGGTGTTCGGCGGGGCACTCGCGCCGCCCGCCGTCTGGGGCATCTGACTGACCGTCAACGGGACCGTGGCGGCCTGCGCGCCATCGATGGTGATCTCGAATCGGTAGGCGCCCTCGTGGGGGAACGGCACGTCGAACACGAGAATCGCGGCGGCCTCGATCTCCGTCACCCCGGCCGGCGGCTCGGCGAACGTGACGTTGCCGTTCCCCCCCAGCACTTCGGTCTGCGCATCGTCGACCAGCCGGATCTGGACGCTATGCTCGCCGATTTCGGTGCGCTTGCCCTTGAGCCGCAGCACGAGGTGCAAGCGGGGATGCATCGCTGGAAACTGCTGCACCCAGATGTGCTGAAAGATGCCCAGGACCGAGATCTTTCCGGCCTGGTCGACGAGCGCGTAGTCGGAGATGACGGCGAAGTCTAGGTGCACGCCCGTCGACTCCCGGTCACTTCTTGGCGAGCAGCACCGAGGCTCGCCGCTTCTCCCAGGCAAACGCCATCACGGCGCCATCCCCCTGGGGCTCTACGGTAATGATGAACTTTTCGACGGGCGTGTCGATCGCCGCGACCTGCATGTCGACGTGGACGAAGTCCGAGTCGGCACTGTAGTCCGTGCCCCAGAGATTGGCACGGTTCGGGTCGCAGGGGCCGGCGGCCGGGCAGGGCGCCTTCGTCTGCTTGTTGAAGATCAACTTCCAGCCGCTGGGCGACGGGATCGTCCACAAGGTGTAGGTGCCGGCCGGAATCGTCTGTCCACCCACGACCAGGTCCGCCGAGTTCGTGAACCGCGTCGCGAAGTTGGCTCCGGTGCGCCACACCTGGTTCCAGACGACGATGGGCCGCGGCGAATCCGTGTCCGGTCCAAAGACCGGGCGCCCGCGGATCGATGGCCGGCCGTAATTGATCGCGATCGCCACGCCAGCCACGCTGGTACGGACGGAATCCGGCGGGGAGAGCTGGCCCAGCGGCTTGGCGGCGAACGCGGCAACCAGCGCGGTCCAGTCGACGCTCGCAAGGCGTTTCGAGAGGTATTTCTGCGTGGTGAGCTTGCCGTCGACCGTTTGAATCAGGCCATCGGCATTCACAGTGAACAACGTCGGCGGGTCGTCCTCGAAGGCGACCGTCAGCGAATCCCGGGACGGGTGCTTCACCACGAGCCGCGTGACGTCGTTGGCGCCCATCCCCAGCGTGACCACGGTGTCCTTGCGCGTCGCGAGTGCGCGCCGGCCGTACAGCTCGTACATCGCGTACGAGACATTGACGAACGGCAGTGCGCCGCCCGGCGTCGCGACCTTGAGCTGGTTGTGCACCGTGTCGCGCTGCACTTCCACGATGGTCGTGTCCCCGAACGTGGCGACGAAATGCGTGATCGGGGCCTGTGGGTTGCCAGCATTCCGGTTCGTCATGTCGAACCGCGCCATCGACCCATCGGCATTCAGGGTCCCCTCATAGTGGCGCTGCGTCACGATCGCACCGCGGATCAACATGTCACCGGTGATGGTGGTGCGGGTACGGTTGTACTGCTCGATCACTACCGTGTCCTTACCCAGCGTGACGACGAACGCGCCGCGCTCGGTCTGCCCCGCGAGCGGGTGGGCGGCCAGGGCGGACAGCAGGAGGATGGACCAGACCGAGGTTTGCATACGGTGTCTTTCCCTTGTAGGAGGCGACGTCATTTTACCCGAACCGACGTCAACTCGTCATCCTGCCGGATCGCGTTCACCGCTTCCATCCCCTTGGTCACTTGTCCGAACACGGTGTGGACCCCGTCCAGATGCCGTTGGGGGGAGTGGCAGATGAAAAACTGGCTCCCGCCCGTGTCCTTCCCGGCGTGCGCCATCGACAAGGTGCCGGCGACGTGCTTGTGGACGTTCGCCGCGGTTTCGCACTTGATCATGTAGCCGGGACCACCCGTTCCGACACGGCCCTTGCCGGTCTTGGAATACGGGTCGCCCCCCTGGACCATGAAATTCGGGATCACGCGATGGAACTTGGTGCCGTCATAAAACCCGGAGTTGGCGAGCTTCTCGAAATTCGCGACGGTGTTGGGCGCCTCGTCGGCGAACAGCTCCAGCTCGATCGTGCCACGGGTGGTTTCCATCACGGCGTTCTTGTTGGGCATCAGTTCTCCACGGCAAAGTTTTCTTCGGCTTGGGCGACCGTCTTGGTCCCTACAATCACGGTCGCGACCACGGGATTGTCCAGCACGAACCGCAATGCCAGCTGGGCAGGGGTGTGGTCAGTGCGCCCCGAAAGCTCGCGCACGCGCCGACCCAGGGCGACCAGCTGCACGACGTACTGGTGTGGCATGCGGGAGCGGATGTCGCCTTTGTCCCAGGAGCTGTCTTCGCTAAAGCGTCCGGCCAGAAAGCCGTTGGCGAGGGGCTCCCGCACGATCACGCCCACATTGGCCGCGCGGGCGGCTGGAAAGAACGCCGGCTCCGCCTCGCGGCGCGCCAGATTGTACACCAATTGCACCGTGTCCGGCATGGTCGACTGAATCGCGGCCTGTCCCTCTTCGGGCGAGTGCACTGACACCCCGTACGCCCGGATCAGGCCTTCCTTCTTCAGGTCCTCGAGGACGCCATAGGTCTCGAGGGCTGCGATCTGCTGCAGCGGCGGGTTGTGCAGCTGCAGCAGGTCGATGTAATCCGTTTGCAGCCTGGCCAGCGACATGGAGAGGGCGAAGCGGATGTAGCTCGCCGTGAAGTTGGCGTCGTGGGTGACGGGGAGCAGGGCATCCGCGGGAATGCGGTCGAACGGCATGCCGATGGCCTGGCCGATCCGATCGCGCAGCAACGGATGGATGTCCCGATTGTAGAAATTGCCCCCGACCTTGGTGGCGATGATGACCTGCCGGCGTAGCCCCTGCAGCGCCTGGCCCAGCAGTTCCTCGCTGTGGCCGTGCCCGTAGACGTCGGCCGTGTCGAAAAACGTGCAGCCGAGGTCGATGGCGCGGTGAATGGCCCGCATGGATTCGGCGTCGTCGGTCGGCCCGTACGAGTTCCCGTAGCGGTTGCCACCGATCGCCCACGCGCCGAACCCGACTTCGCTCACGGTCAGCCCTGTACGGCCGAGCAACCGCCGGTTCACGCCAGCAGCTCTTGCAGCGCGGTCGCCTGGGAGACGGGAAGCGAGCACGTCGTGCCGACGCACACCGTGGCGGACGGCACTGCCGCGATCCGCCGCACGACCACCTTGCGGGGTCGATAGGCCTGCAGGGCGAGCAGGTGCATGGCGCACGCGGGTCCGTCGCCGGCGGGTCCCGCCACCTCGATGCGGGTGATCGGGTGGAGCGCCCAGTCGATGGCCCTGGACAACGTTGCGCCGTGGAGGCCGAGCTGGACGGCGACGCCCGCGAACGCGCCCAGCTGGCGATCGAGGCGCTCGCGCCAGCTGCGATCGTCGGTCATGGCCCAGAGCCGCGCCAAGACGAGGGCCGCGACCCCGTTGGGGGAGGGCGTCGGCGCGTCCTGTATGGGCTTCGCCCGCGTGGCCAGATACGCGGTGCCGCTCCCGCCCTGCGCCAGGTCGAAGTACCCGCCGGCGGGGTCGCCCCAATGCGGGGACCAATGCGCCGTCGCGCAGTACGTCATGACGGCCACGGCACGATCGCGCCATGCGTCGTTTCCGGTCGCTTCGTACGCATCGAGAAACGCGGCGGCGCTATGGACGTTGTCGTCCAGCATGCCGCGCGGCTGAACGCGGCCGAGCACGTGACTCATCCCGGTCTCGGCGTTCCAGGCTTCCGTCCAGATGCGCTCGAGCGTCTTCAGGGCCAAGGTGTTGCATTCGGGGCGGTCGAGCCCGGCGCCCGATTGGAGGAAAGCGCCCGCCATCATCGCATTCCAGCTTACGTATGCCGTGCGGTCGACGTATGGTGCGCGGCGTTGGTCCCGCACCGCTTTGAGCTTGGTGATGGCGGACCTGAGCAAGGCCCGCTCGTGGTCCGTCGGATCGTGCTTCCACCAGAGCACATTCTTGGCCCGATTGTGGTGCATCTCTCCCACCGCGCCGATGTCGAACACGCGGGCGGCCACATCCCATTCGGGCGTGCTGAGCGCGGCTCGCGCCTCGGCCTCGGTCCACGTCCAATAGTCACCATCGTCATTGGGGCCGACGTCCGCATCCTGCGACGTGTAGAAGGCGCCGGTCGGATCGGAGAGCGTTTCGAGCACCCAGTCCACGAGGCGGGAGGCCACGTCGCGCCATTGCGGATCGCCGAACGCGGCGTACGCCGTGCAGTAGGCGCGCAGCAGCTCGGAGTTGTCGTACGACATCTTCTCGAAGTGCGGCACGATCCAGCGCTCATCGACGGAGTAGCGGTGGAATCCGCCGCCCAGGTGATCGCGCACGCCGCCACGGGCCATTCCCGCCAGGGTTTTTTCGACCACCTCGCGCGGCCACGGTTCGTGCGTGTCGTGCCAACGGGCGATCAGGAACTCCAGTGCGCCGGGATGGGGAAATTTCGGGGCAGTGCCGAATCCGCCATAGCGCACATCGAACAGTCGGGCCATCTGGTCCGCGACCTGAGCCGGAATCTCGGCATCCAGGGGCCCGGCCTTGGATTCGTCCAGTGACTGAGCGACGTGCGTCCGGATCGCGGACGCATTCCCGGTCACCTTCTCGCGCTCGTCGCGATAGAGGTGGACGACGCGGGCCAGCACCGACAGGAATCCGGGCCGGCCGTACGGGTTGTCCTCGGGCGGAAAGTAGGTCCCGCCGAAGAACACCTCTCCCTCCGGCGTGAGAAAGGCGGTGAGCGGCCAGCCGCCCTGCCCGGTCAGGGCCTGCACGGCGCGCTGGTAGCGCGTGTCGACATCGGGGCGCTCGTCCCGGTCGACCTTGATGCAGATGAAATCCCGGTTCAATACGTCGGCCACCGTGGGGTCTTCATACGACTCGCCATCCATCACGTGACACCAGTGGCACCACACCGCGCCGATGTCGAGCAGAATCGGCTTGTCCTCAGCCTTCGCCTTCGCAAAAGCGGCATCGCTCCAGGGGAACCAGTGAACCGGCTGGTGGGCGGCGGATGTGAGGTAGGCGGATGCCTCGGCGGCGAGCTGGTTCACCCGGTCTCCGCCAGGTAGCGCACGGCGGTGCGACTGAGCAGCTCCGCTCCGATGACGAGCGATTCCTCCTCGATGTCGAACCGCGGGCTGTGGTGCGGGAACGAGCTCCCGTCCGGCCGAGCGGAGCCGACGAAGGCAAAACAGCCTGGGACCCGATCGAGGAAGTAGCTCATGTCCTCCCCGCCCATGGTGCGGACCCCGTCCATCACGTGGTCCTTGCCGACTAGGTCTACCGCTACGCCGTGCATGAGCTGCGTCATGTGCGGGTCATTGACGAGGGGGCCGGAGAGGCGGCGAAAATCGACTGTGGCATCCGCGCCGAACGCGGCGGCCGTGGTGCGGGCGGTGTCTGCGATGAGACGGGGCGCCGCGTCGAAGAACTTGCCGCCGAATGTGCGCACGGTGCCCCGCACCATGGCCTGTTCGGGGATCACGTTGAAGGCGTGCCCGGCCGCGAGCTGAGTGACGGAAACCACGCCCGGCTCGAACGGATCGCGCCGCCGCGACACGAGGCTCTGCAGTGCGGTCACGATATGCGCCGCCGCCAGGACCGGATCGACGGTGAGGTGCGGCATCGCCGCGTGGCCGCCCTTGCCGGTGATGGTGATCTCGAACTGATCCACGGAAGCCATGATCGGCCCGGCCATCAGGCCGATGGTGCCGACCGGCATGGTGTTCCAGAGGTGGAGGCCGAAGGCGGCATCGACGCGTGGCTGCTCGAGCACGCCATCGGCGATCATGGCGCCGGCGCCGTCGGAGATCTCCTCGGCGGGCTGAAAGGCGAATTTCACCGCCCCCCGTCCCTGGAATCCGGCCAGGCGGCGCGCCACTTCGAGCCCGATGGCGACGTGGCCATCGTGCCCGCAGGCGTGCATGCGCCCGGGGTTGCGGGACCGGTAGGGAACGTCGTTGGCTTCCTCGAGCGGCAGCGCGTCCATGTCCGCCCGCAGCATCACACAGCGGCCGCCATCACCTTTCCATCCCACGACGCCGGTCTT
>DATFGN010000291.1:0-4987 GCA_035249405.1 Gemmatimonadales bacterium | reverse complement strand
GTCCCGGCACGGCGCGAGCCGCTGGTCGTGTTGGGACCGCGCGGCGTTGTGCGGCTGGTGCGCGCACTGTCCGAAGGGTACGGCGACTGGCTGCTCGACCCGGGATTTCCGATTCTCATCATGGACGTCCAACCCGGTGAGCCGTTCCCCCTCGATGGCGATCTGACGCTCGAGAGCTTCCCGGTGCCGCACACCGAGGAGAGCGTGGCGCTGGGCCTGACGGCGCCGGAGGGACGGCTGGTGTATACCGGGGATACGGGTCCATCGGCGGAGCTGGCCCGCTGGGCCAAGGGGTGCGACGTGCTGCTCGCGGAATGCTCGCTGCCCGAGTCCATGGCGATCGATATTCACCTGACGCCCGAGCGGGCCGGCGACCTGGCGCGCCAAGCCGAAGCGCGGCGGCTCATCTTGACGCACTTCTATCCGCCGGTGGAGAATTCGGACCCGGCCAAGGCGGCGGCCGCTCGCTTCGGGGGACCGGTGACGGCGGCCGCGGACGGGGATCGATTCACCATTTGAGGGGAGCGTGACGTCGTGCTGATCGTGATGCGCCATGGGGCGACCGAAGCGGAGATCCAGCGGGTCGTCGGCGTGATTCGCGAGATGGGCTATGAGGCCCGTCCCATGCCCGGGTCGCAGCGGACCGCCGTGGGGCTGGTCGGGAACGACGGCCGCGTGGAATCGTCGCAGCTCGAGGGGCTGCCCGGCGTGCAGGAAGTCATCCACGTCTCCAAACCGTACAAGCAGGTGAGCCGGGAATGGAAGCTCGAGAACACCGTCGTGCGTCTGGCCGGAGGCATTTCGCTGGGCGGTCCAGAGGTCGCGTTGATCGCCGGCCCGTGCTCGGTCGAATCCGAGCGCCAGATTCTCGAGGCCGCGCGTCAGGTCCGGGAAGCGGGGGCCGTGATTCTCCGCGGCGGGGCGTTCAAGCCACGGACCTCGCCCTACTCGTTCCAGGGTCTGGGGCGGCCGGCGCTGAAGCTGCTGGCGAAGGCACGCGACGAGACGGGCCTGCTTATCTGCACGGAAGCGATGGACCCCGACGGCGTGGGCTGGGTATCGGAAGTAGCCGATATCATCCAGATCGGCGCACGCAACATGCAGAACTTTTCCCTGTTGCGGGCCGCCGGTCGGGCCGGCAAACCGGTGCTGCTGAAGCGCGGCATCGCAGCGACGATCACCGAGCTGCTGTTGTCGGCCGAATACCTGCTCGCTGAGGGAAACAACGACGTGATCCTGTGTGAGCGCGGTGTCCGTGGCTTCGACCCCACGACGCGTAATCTCTTCGACCTGAGCGCCATTCCCGTGGTGCAGAAACTGTCACACCTGCCGATCATCGCCGATCCGTCGCACGGCACCGGGCTGCGGGAGAAGGTGATCCCTATGGCCCGCGCCGCGGTGGCGGCCGGCGCCGACGGCATCATGGTCGAGGTGCATCCCAATCCCGACGAGGCCCGCTCCGACGGCGCCCAGTCGCTCTTCCCCGACCAGTTTGTTCAGCTGATGCGGGAAGTCCGCGTGATCGTCGAGGTCATCGGCCGTCGCATCGCAGAGCCGGCGTCGGTTGGCGCGTAAGACAATGGGCGGACAGGCGGTCCGGCGGTCGGTCGGGTCGATGCTCGGGGCAGTTATGCTTCTGACCGCCCGACCGGCGGGCCGCCCGACCGCCCAAGATCCGTGGCCGATTCTCGAGCATGCCAGCGCGACCTTCCAGAGCATCGAGACCCTGAGCGCCGATTTCGTCCAGGTGATCAACAACCCGATGCTCGGCGCGCCGGACACGACGCGCGGCCGGCTGTTTCAACAGCGCCCCAGCCGGTTTGCGATGCGATTCAGCGACCCCGCCGGCGACCGGATCGTCGCGGATGGACGCTACCTGTGGTTCTATACGCCGAGTACCGCCCCGGGCCAGGTCATCCGGAGTCGCATTCCGGTCACCGGCACGACGGGACCGAATCTCATCGGGCAGTTCGTGGAGCACCCGCGCGAGCGCTATCGCGCGCGGTTCGTGCGCAGCGATTCGGCGGCCAGCGGGTGGGTCGATGTCGTCGCTCTCATGCCGCGCGATTCGACGCTACCCTATAGCGGCGCCGAGCTGTGGGTCTCGCGCGAGGACGGGCTCGTCCGCCGCCTCAAGATTGCGGAGCACAACGGTCAGGAGCGGGCGATTCAGCTGCGGGCGGTGAAAGTGAACGCCGGCGTCGCGGCGCGCGAATTCAGGTTCGCTCCTCCCGCCGGCGTGACGGTCGTGGATCAGTAGCGAGCGCCCGCGCCACCGAGTCGGCGCTCGCCGCATCGAGGCCGCGGCGCCGGGCCAGCTCGAGCGCAGCGGCGGCCAGTCCGCGGTACAAGTCGGCCGCGTCCCCGGGCAGCACCTGCAAGTGACGCGTCAGCGTTTCGGTATCCCCGCGCAGCACCGGTCCGGTCAACGCTTTGAGCGGACCTTCCCGCACCAGATTGTCGAGGGTGCCACGCACCAGCGGCCGTAACGCGGCCCACGCGTCGGCTTCGGACATCCCCGCCTGCCGCAACAACTGCTCGGCCATCGCTTCCACCACCACGAAGTAGTTCGACGCGAACACCGCGCCCGCATGATAGAGGAGTTTGTGCTCCGCCTGCAACCGGAACGGCCGGAGGCCGATGGCCCGGGCGAGTCGCTCCGCTTCCTGGATCGCGCGGGGCATGCCCTCCACCGCCGCCCAGGCACCGCGCAAGTGCAGCGGCGCGCGGTCCGGCTCTACCAGGGTCTGCAGCGGATGCAACGATCCCAGCGCGGCACCGCTCGAAGCCAGCGCCGCGAGCGCTTCCTGACCGCGCGATCCCGATAAGTGGAGGACGACCTGCTCGGCCTTAATTAGCCCCGAGGCGGCCAGGACCTGGGCGAGGGACGCTATCGCATCATCGGGAACCGCGAGGATCACTACGGCCACCTGATCGAGCCACGGCGGCGCAGCGTCGGCGGGACCGACAGTCAGACTCAGGAGCGGCGGGACAGCCTTAGACCGGCGCCCGTGCAGGCGCACCGAGTACCCGATCCGGGCCCACGCGAGCGCGAGCCCGGTTCCGGCATGTCCGGGACCGATCACCCCCAACGCAGGCCGGGGGCCGGGTCCCGGCACCGACGTCACGGACTGCGGGTCGGGGCTGCCGTCCCGGCGAGGGAGATCAGCTCTTGCGGCGTGCGGGCCCGGCGCGCGAGCCCCAGCGCCTGCTGGACCTGAGGATCGACGTGCATGCGGCGGCGGACCTCAGCGGCCCGGCCGAACGAATACCGCACCGTCTCATAGCCGAGCTCGTCGGCGATCAGGCTCCTGGCCCCCGCGGCCACGCTTTCGGGGATCGACACCGAGCGCTGCTTCAGCCGCGCCACGATGTCGTCGATCATCGCCTGCGTCACGACGAAGTTCTCCGCAGCTACCGCATGCCGCGACTTCAGCTCCAGGGCGAAGGCCGTGAGCACGTCGCGGAACGTCGGGACGCTGTTGCCCAGCGAGCGCATGAACCCGCGCTCGGCGGTCGTGAACGTGTCCGGCGGGGAGAACATGTCGGGGCGAATACCGCCGCCACCGCGGACGGTCCGGCCGGCATCGGTGTGGAACACCGGCGCGCTGTCGGCGATCGAATCGCGCCCCTGCGCCGCGGCCGTCACCGCGGCGATCTGGTCTTCCTCGCTCTTGCTCTCCCGTTGGATGGTCCGGCCGCTGGGCGTGTACCAGCGGGCGGTGGTGAGCTTGAGGGCCGTCTGCGGCGACAGCTGGTACAGCGACTGCACCAGGCCCTTCCCGAAGGTCGGCGTCCCCACTACCAGCGAGCGGTCGTGGTCCTGCAAGGCGCCCGCGATGATCTCCGCCGCGCTCGCCGAACCCCCGTTCACCAGCGTCACGATGGGCAGTTTGGGCCAGCGCTGCGTGCGCGAATCGCGATAGGTATGCGTGGCATCGGGTGCCCGGCCGCGGGTCGCGACGACTTCCTGTCCGGGATCGAGGAACAGATCGCTCACCGCGATCCCCTGGGAGAGCAGCCCACCCGGGTTGTTGCGCAAATCGAACACGAGCGATTTCATGCCCTTCGCCGTCAGGCTGTCGATCGCCGCGGCGACCTCTTCGGCCGAGCTCTGGCTGACCGGATTCAACGCGATGTAGCCGACGTGATCGTCCAGCATCAGCGCGGCCTGCACCGAGCGGATATGAATGCGCGCGCGGGTGAGCTTGAACTCGATCGGCTCCTCCACCCCGGCGCGACGGATCCTGACCTCGGCCCTCGTCCCCGGCGTGCCGCGCAGCTCCTTGACGGCCTGGTCGTTCTTCCAGTTCTCCGTCGAGCGCCCGTCCAGCGCGATGATTTCGTCGCCCGATTGGATCCCGGCCCGCTCGGCCGGCGTATCGGGCAGCGGCGCGATCACGGTGATCCACCCGTTGCGCACGTCGATCTGGATGCCCAGCCCGCCGTACTCCCCTTGCGTCTGCTCGGTGAGCGCGTGGAAATCATCAGGTTTCAGGAACGTCGAGTAGGGATCGTGCAGCTGATCGAGGAGCCCGTCGATCGCCATCTGGTACAGCTGGCGCTCGTCGAGCGAGTCCACGTAGAAGTCGGCGACCCGCGACAACACGTCGTCGAATAGGCGCGCTTGTTGATATACGCTGCCCTGGGGGCTGGAGTCACGCTGCAACAACCACCCACCGCTCACCAGCGCCACCCCCGCCATCGCGGAAACGAGCATCCATTTGCGATTCATGAGACTCCCCGAGTTGTCGGCGTCGCGATCGCCTGCAAGGTTTGCCAGGCGGTCTCCAACACCGTCTTCTTCGCTGCCGTCGCGTCGACATGAACGACGCCTGGTCCGGTCGCGGCCCGGTAGGTCGCCCGCCGTGCCGCTGTCCTTGGTCGTGAAGCTCGCCTGGCCGAAGACCTGGTCGGCATCCTGGTCGGCGAGCGGATCGACGTAGACCAGCACGCGATGGTTGTTCTTGTCCGCGACCAGAAGGTT
>DATFGN010000290.1:0-4545 GCA_035249405.1 Gemmatimonadales bacterium | reverse complement strand
GGACCGCGGTGGAGGAGCCGGCTGCGCAGGTTGCTGCAGCAGGGCGGCGAGCAAGTGGGTCGTCGCGAGGGTCACCGAGAGCACGAGCGGTCCATTCCTCGATTGCCAAAAAACGGATGTCAACGACTGATCAACGCGGACGCCAAGTATAGGCGTTCGCCCGCGGGAATCAAAATAGTCGAGCCGAGATCTACTGTTTTCGGAGTCCCACCCGGTACAGCCCGAAGCCCAGCAGGGCGAAGATCACGAGTGCCACGACGTTCGACGTCGCCGCGATGCCGATCCTGTGATATAGCGAGACGGTCTCGGCGAGCCATTCGGCGCTGCCTTTGGCACCCGCGATCCCGGCCACGACGATGCCGCAGATGGCGCCCCCGGCGATCAATCCGCTCGAGAACAGGACCCCCGGCCCCGACTCGATTTCCGCGAGGGACCGGTTGGCGGAGCGCATGCGCCGCTCCACCAGCCAGCGCACGACCCCGCCGGCAAACATTCCCGCGGACGTGGTGATCGGCAGATACACGCCGACCGTGACCGGGAGGGATTGCACTCCCATCAACTCGATGGCGATCGCCAGGCACACGCCGATCAACACCAGCGCCCACGGGAGCCGGTGCGTCAGGATCCCGTCGGCGATGAACGCCATCAGCGTCGCTTTGGGTGAATCGAGCCGCGGCAGATTGCGGCCCTCGAACTCGCGCACCCGCCCGCCGATGCCGGGGTCCACGACGTAGCGGATTTCGTGCGACGCGGCGTCGACCAGGTACTTGCCGGCCGGCACGCCGTTCGTCTCCGCGTAGATCCGCACCACCTGGTAGGATGCCGAGTCGAAGCGCTCGCCGCCCGCGATGCGGAAGTTGGATTTCGTTTCGTCGAGCACGACCACATTGCCGTCGCTCGACGCGCCGGAGGCCGGGGCGACGAATCCCGCTCGCCGTTCGGGGACTTCGTACTGATAGGAGCGATTGAGGAACGTCAGCGTCCAGCCCACCGCCAGCGCCGAGCCGATGGCCCCGATCAGAATGGCGATCTGCTGGCGTCGCGGAGTCGCCCCGATGAGGAAGCCGGTCTTCAGGTCTTGCGACGTATTGCCGCCGTTGGCGACGGCCACGGCGATCACGCACGCGATCGAGATGGCGCGCACGCGATCGTCGATTTGCGTCCACCCGAGCAACAGGAAGATCACGGAGATGGCGATCAGCGACGCGATCGTCATCCCCGAAATGGGATTGGCGGAGCTGCCGATCTGGCCGCAGATGCGGGACGAGACCGTAGTGAAGAAAAAGCCGAAGATGATGATGAGGATGCCGCCCAGGAGGTTCACCCCGATCTGGGGCAGGAAGGCGAGGACCAGGGCCAGACCGGCCGAACCGAACACCGTCAGGGCGATGGGCAGGTCGTCTTCGGTGCGCAGTCGGGCGGCCACGGCCTGGCCGACGCGGCTGGCGCGCATGTCGGCGAAGCCGGCGCGGAACGCGCCGATAATGGTCGGCATGGAGCGGACCAGCGCGATGATGCCGGAGGTCGCCACCGCTCCCGCACCGATGTAGAACACGAACGCGGCGCGGATCTCGCCGGCGCTCATATCCCGGATCAGCTTGGTCGTGCCGAACATCGGCTCCGTCATGGAGCTGCCGAACAACTTGATCGCGGGCATCAGCACGATGTAGGCGAGACACCCGCCGGCGAACAGGTAGCCCGCGATGCGCGGCCCGATGATGTAGCCGACTCCCAGCAGCTCGGGGCTGACCTCCACCCGCATTTCGGCGCTCTGGTAGGAGCGGAACACGCGTCCCGGATACTCCTGCCACAGCTTCAGCGCCGTCATCATGAACTTGTAAACGAACGCGATGCCAAACGCTTGGAACACCGTCTTGGCGTGGACGCCGCCTTTTTCGCCCGCGATCAGCACCTCGGCGCACGCGGTGCCTTCGGGGTAGGGCAGATTGCCGTGCTCCTTGACGATGAGCGCGCGACGCAGCGGGATCATCATCAGGACGCCCATCAACCCACCGGCAATCGCCAGGATGGTCACGCGCCCGATATCGAGGTCGTAGCCCATCAAGAGGATCGCCGGGATCGTGAACACCACGCCGGCCGACACCGAATCGGCGGCCGAGCCCGTGGTTTGGACGATGTTGTTCTCGAGGATCGTGGAGCGTCCCAGCTTGCTGAAGATCGTGATCGCCAGGACGGCGATCGGAATCGACGCACTCACCGTGAGGCCGATTTTCAGCGCGAGGTAGACGTTGGAGGCCCCGAAGATCAGGCCTAGGATCACACCCAGCACGACGGCGCGCGGGGTCAGCTCCGCTAGAGATTGCGACGGAGCGACATAGGGTTGGTGGTCGGCCATGGGGTCCAATGTTGCCCACGCGGGCCATGGTGTCTAGCCGGAAGGCCGGGGTTACAATAACGAGTCATGCCCGAGCCCCCCCCCGACCGCCCCAGCCAGCCGCTCACGGCCACGGATCGGCTGTTCGTCGACTTCCAATCGGCGCTGGCGGGCCGCTATTCCATCGAGCGCGAGCTTGGCCGTGGTGGTATGGGTGTGGTGTACCTCGCCAAGGAAGTCCGCCTCGACCGGCCCGTCGCGTTGAAGCTGCTGCCGCCCGTGCTCGCGGCCCAAACGGGTCCGCGCGATCGCTTCCTGCGCGAGGCGCGTATGGCCGCGAAGCTGTCGCATCCCAACATCATCCCGATTCACGCCGTGGACGAGATTGGGAGCTTTGTCTTCTTCGCGATGGCGTACGTGGAAGGGGAGACGCTCACCGACCGCGTGCGCCGCCGCGGCCCCCTCACGCCCGATGACGCCGCGCGCGTGCTGCGCGAAATCGCATGGGCGCTCGCGTATGCGCATGCGCAAGGCGTGATTCACCGCGACGTGAAGCCGGACAACATCATGCTCGAAACCGCCACCGGACGGGCGCTGGTGGCCGACTTCGGCATCGCGGGCCAGGTCTCGGGGGCGGCGGCCTTGGACGGCGGCGAAGTCATCGGCACACCGGAATTCATGAGTCCGGAACAGGCGCTGGGTGAGCGGGTCGATGGGAAGAGCGACCTGTATGGGCTGGGGGTCGTGGGATACTTCGCCCTTTCGGGCCGATTGCCGTTTCAGGCCTCGAAAGCGTCCGAAGTCCTCGCCAAACAGATCACCGAAGTGCCACGACCGCTGGCCCAGATCGCCGACGGTACGCCCCGCCGATTGGCGCAGACGATCGACCGCTGCCTCGCCAAGGACCGTGACGAGCGCCCGGAAAGTGCTGCGGTCCTGGCGGACCAGCTGGGGCTCACCCTCGAGCAGCGCCGCGAGCTGCCCGTGCCGCTGCGTGTGTTCGCCAAACGCGGCGGCCGGTTTGGTGGCATGGGAAGCCTGGTCTATCTGTGGGCGCTCGGAGTCGCGTCGAGCATCGCCGGGGCGAGTACCAGCAGCGGGATGGCGGCGTTCGGGACCTTCCTAGCCGGTGTGACCATCCTGCCGTTCGCCATTCTCGTGGGGCGAGCCACGCGATTGGTCAAGGCAGGATTCACCCGTGAGGATGTGGTCAGTGCCTTCAAAGGGGAGCTCGCCGCGACCGCGGAGGAACGCGCCTACGAATGGGGGCGCGGCCCTTCGGGCTACGAGCGGGTGTTGCGGTGGATGAGCGCCATTGGTTTGGGCACGGCTGGCCTCGGCATCACGGTCGGTTGGGGTGGCGTGGGGCCGCCGGTCGGAGTGATCACCGCCTTTGTTACGGGGCTCGGTTTTCTCGTCGGCATTCCCACAGGCGCGTTGGCCCTGGCGCGGCTGGCGCGACGGCGGGACCTGGACACCGAGATCTTCATGCGCCTGTGGCGCGGGCCGCTCGGCCGGCTGGTGTTCAACCGCGTCGGAGCCGTGCCGGCAAGGCAGCAGCTGACGTCCGGCTTTACGTTCCGTCCGACCGAGATGGCGCTGGGCATGGCCGCGGAGCGGTTATTCGAGGACCTGCCCAAAGAAACGCGCGACCGCTTGCACGAGCTGCCGGACGCGGTGCGGCGGCTCGAGCACGATGCCGCGCGCATGCGCATCCGTTTGGACGAGTTGAACGACGCGTTGCAGGGAGCGGGGGAGCGTGGCCGGCTGTCGGGGCAGATCGACACCGAGATCAAGCAACGTCGCGACCGCGTCGTTTTGGACCTCGAGGCCGAGCGCGATCTGGTGCAACGGCGCTTAAAGGAAGCCGTGGCGGCGCTCGAAACAATCCGTCTGAATCTGCTGCGGCTCCACGCCGGAACGGGGGACGTGAAGAGTCTTACGACGGATCTAACGCTCGCTCGCGAAGCAGCGAAGGAGGTCGATCTCCTGCTTGAGGGGCACCGCGAGATCGAGGAAGCGCTCTGATCGCGAGCAACGCCACCAGCACCAGCCCGTAGTACACGGCCGTCGGCCGGTCTCCCTTGATCACCCAGAGGTAGTGGAGCACGCCGAGCGCCGCGGCGACGTAGATCAGCTGATGCAACTGCTTCCATTTCTTTCCCAGCCGGCGGATCCAGCCCTTCGTCGAGGTCCAGGCCAACGGAATG
>DATFGN010000289.1:0-6545 GCA_035249405.1 Gemmatimonadales bacterium | reverse complement strand
ATGCGTTCACGTACAAGCATCTGGCCGGGTTGACCGATTTCTTCCGCCGTCTGGCGGCGCAGGGAATCGTCCCCGACGGATCGTTGCGCTTCCTCCAGGTGGCCTGATGGTCGATCGCTCGAGCCCCGAGTTCAAGAGCTTCGTGGAGCTGTACGAGCGGGCCTCGCTCCTGGAGCTCGGGGCCCAGGCCGACGCGGCGCGCTGGCGGCTGCACCCGGAGCCCGTGGTCAGCTACATCATCGACCGCAACATCAACTACACGAATGTCTGCGTCGCCGATTGCAAGTTCTGCGCGTTCTATCGCCGCCCCAAGCACCTCGAGGGCTACGTGCTGAGCTTCGAGGAGATCGGCCGCAAGATCGAGGAGCTCAAAGCGCTGGGCGGCGTGCAGATCTTGATGCAGGGCGGGCACAATCCCTACATCCCGTTCGAGTGGTACCTGGATCTGCTGCGCTACATCAAGCGGCATCACCCCATTCATATCCATGCGTTTTCTCCCTCCGAGGTCGATTTCTTCGCGGGGCGCTTCGGCATGTCGATCGAGACCGTGCTGCGCGAGTTGATGGCGGCCGGCCTCGATTCGATCCCCGGCGGCGGTGGAGAGATCCTGGTGCAGGAGATCCGCGACCAGGTCGCCAAAAAGAAGGCGGGCGCCGATCGCTGGCTCGAGGTTATGGAGATTGCCCACGGCCTGGGACTCAAGACCAGCATCACCATGATGTACGGCCTGGGCGAATCGAGCGCCGACCGCATCGAGCACCTGTTCCGGGTGCGCGAAGTCCAGGCGAAGAGCGGCGGTTTCACGGCGTTCATCTGTTGGCCGCTGCAGCCCGAGCACACCGAGCTGGAGCACCTGGGGAAGACCGATGCCGTGACCTATCTTCGCACCCAGGCCATTGCCCGCATCGTGCTCGACAACGTGCCCAACATTCAGGCGTCGTGGGTGACGATGGGGCCCAAGATCGGCCAGGTGGCACTGCGCTTCGGAGCCAACGACTTTGGATCGCTGATGATGGAAGAGAACGTGGTATCGGCTGCGGGGACGACGTGGTGCATGACGTTGCCCGAGATGCAGCGCTTGATCACCGATGCCGGCTACACGCCGAAGAAACGGCGCCAAGACTACTCGCTCCTTCCCGAAGCGGCGGCCTGACGTATGCCGGATGTGCTTATCCTCATCGGTTCGGAAACCGACAAACCCAAAATCGAGCCCGCTTTTGAAGTGCTCACCAAGGCCGGCGTCAGCTACGAATTCCACACCTCCTCGGCGCACCGCGCCCCGGAGCGAACGGCGGACCTCGTGAAAGGGGCCAAAGACCGTGGCGTTCGCGTCGTCATCTGCGGGGCCGGACTGTCGGCCGCGCTGCCCGGGTTCGCGGCGTCGCTCACGGAGCTGCCGGTGATCGGCGTGCCGTTCGCCGTCGGTCCCTTGAACGGGCTCGACGCACTGCTCGCTACGGTGCAGGTGCCGCCCGGCGTGCCGGTCGCGACGGTCGGCATCGACAACGCCAAGAACGCGGCCCATCTGGCGCTGCGCATTTTGCGCACATGAGCGGCATGCGGGTAGGGTTCGGCTACGATTCGCACCGCTTCGTGGCGGGGCGCCCGCTGGTGCTGGGCGGCGTGACGATCGAGCACGACCGCGGCCTCGAGGGCTGGTCGGATGCCGATGCGGCCGCGCACGCGCTCACGGACGCCATTCTGGGGGCCGCCGGTCTGGGCGACATCGGCACCATGTTTCCGCCCGACAATCCCAAATGGAAGGATGCCAGCTCGCTCGACCTCTTGAAGCGGGCCAGCATCAAGGCGGCCGAGCTGGGGTTGTCGCTTGTGCACGCCGACGTCACCATCATCGCCGAGCAGCCGAAGCTTTCCCCGTTCGTCGAGGCGATGCGCGAGAGACTCGGCGAGGCGGCGATCGCCGGCTACTCCAACGTGTCGGTGAAAGCCAAGACGAACGAAGGCATGGGGTTCATCGGACGCGGCGAGGGCATCGCCGTGTTCGCGGTGGCGCTGCTGGAGGAGCGGTAGCCGCCAGCCGATGAGCCAACTGCTGGACACGCTGCAATCGCTGCCGCCCACGCCTCTCTACTTCGCTATCGGTCTGCTCGCCGCCATCGAAAACATCTTCCCACCTGTCCCCGCCGACACCGCCGTCGCCCTGGGGGCATTCCTGGCCGGGCGCGGCGTGCTCGATGCCTGGGCCGTGTTCGGCATCACCTGGGTGGGCAACGTCGGCAGCGCCGCCTTTGTGTATGCGATGGGGCGCCGCTACGGTCGAGCGCTCTTCAGCGGGCGCATCGGGCGCCGGCTCTTGTCCGAGCGCGCGCTGCAGCACATCGAGGAGGCGTACACTCGGCACGGCAGCTACGGGATTCTCCTCTCCCGGCTGTTGCCCGTGTGGCGGGCAGTCGTGCCGCCGTTCGCCGGGATCGTGGGTGTACCGGCGGGGCGGGCGCTCGTGCCCATGGCCGTGGCGTCGGCGGTCTACTACGGCGCACTGACCTACCTGGTGTACCGGCTGGGGACGGATTTCGAGCTGGTGACGCGGGCGGTGGCCCGGGTCAACCTGGTGCTCGGCATCATCGCGGTGCTGCTGGTCGTGCTCGCCGTGCGATGGTTCGTGCGGCGCCGGAGCCTCCGTCCGTGAGGTCCGTCCCCATCTCTCCACCTCCCCACATCCCCGCCTTTCGACTCGAACAGTTCCGCGACTACCTCGCCCTCGAGGCCGGGAACTCAGGGCACACGGTCGAGAACTATCTCCGCGACGTGCGCCGGCTCGTCAGTCACATTACGGCCGGCGGGATCCAAGGCCCCGACGCGATCACCGCGGCCCGGCTGCGCCAGTTCGTCTACGCCCTGAAGGATCTGGGACTTTCGCCCGCCACCATCCACCGCCAGATCTCGGCGCTGCGAACCTATTTCCGGTTCCTCGTCGCCGAAGGGCATCTCACGCGCAACCCGAGCGAGCGGCTCGAGTCGCCCAAGCGGTGGCGGTCGCTGCCCACGGTGCTCACCGTGGCGGAGATCGATCGCTTGCTCGCGGCGCCGACGCCCGACCAGCCGCTGGGGATGCGGGATCGGGCGCTGCTCGAGCTGGCCTACGCCACCGGCGCGCGCGTATCGGAGCTCGTCGGCGTGAGCGTCCAGGACATCTCGTTCGAGGACGGAGTGGTGCGCCTCTTCGGCAAAGGGGCCAAGGAGCGGCTCGTCCCTGTGGGCCGTCGCGCCCTGGGCGCCGTGGCGTTATACGTCCGCGAGGTGCGCCCCACACTCGATCGTGGCAAGGGGCGCGGCCGCGTGTTTCTCAATGCCCGCGGCACCGCGCTGTCGCGGGTGGGAGCATGGGGAATTATCAAGCAAGCAGCAAAGGGGGCGGGACTGGCAAAGCGAGTCACGCCGCACACGCTGCGGCACACGTTCGCGACGCACCTGCTCGAAGGAGGAGCGGACCTACGAGCAGTCCAGGAGATGTTAGGACATGCTGATCTAGCTACTACGCAGATCTATACCCACGTCGACAGGGAATATTTGAGATCGGTACACAAGCAGTTTCATCCCAGAGCGTGAGGCTGAGCATAAGACGTGATCCGTCGGCGGTTGTCAGTCTTCTCTGTTTCCTGTGGACTGACCGTCCGCTAAGCGCCTTAGCCCCTTAGCCTCTGTCTAACCGTCTCGGCATCTAGCCAGGAGGATCTGTGATCCCGGAGTACCTGACTGCAGTGATTACTCGCGATCTGAGAGCTGTGCGGCGTGAAATCGAGGCATACCCTGATGATGAGAGCGTCTGGAAACTGCCTCCGGGGATCGCCAACTCTGCCGGGACATTGGCCCTGCACCTGGCGGGCAACGTGCAGCACTTCTTCGGCGCGGTGCTGGGAAGAAGTGGGTACGTGCGCGATCGGGCGGCGGAGTTCAGCCGCCGCGATGTGCCGCGGGCGGAGATCGCGGCGCAGCTCGATGCGGGGATCGCGGCGGTGGAACAAGGGCTCGCCAAGGTCTCCGAGCAGGCGCTGTCGAGCGATTTTCCCGAGCCGATCGCGGGGCACGCGGTGGCGGGCGGTGAGTGGCTGATTCATCTCGCAAGCCATTTGGCCTACCACCTGGGCCAGATCGATTACCATCGGCGTTTGGTCACAGGTCACACAGAAACTGTGGGGGCCATGGCACTCCAGGAGTTACGCAGCGCGCGGAAGCTTTAGTTCCACGGAACTCCCACCCCCTCCAGCGCCTATTAGCCAGTGCGGGCGGAACGCATCTGGACAGGGAGGGGTGGACCTATGCGCAAGAATCACATCGCCCGGTCTTCGATCACCATCGAAGCGCCGTGTGCCAAGGTGTGGCGGGCGCTCGTGACCCCGGAAGCCATCAAGCAGTACATGTTCGGTGCGACCGCCATCTCCAACTGGCGGGAGGGCGACGGCATTACCTGGAAGGGGGAGTGGGAGGGGAAGGCGTACGAGGACAAGGGCCGGATCACCCACATGATCCCGGAGCGCACGCTCCAGTACACCCATTTCAGCCCGCTGTCGGGGCTTCCCGACCAGCCAGAGAACTACCACACCGTCACGATCGAGCTGTCCGGTTTGAACGGTGAGTGTCAAGTCGCGCTGACGCAGGACAACAACTCCACGGAAGAGGCGCGCCGGGACTCGGAGCAGAACTGGGAGGTGATGCTGGGCGGGCTGAAGGACTACGTGGAACGGTAGCGGACAGGGAGATCTATATGCGCGTTACAGCACTCTTTCTTGCTGCGGCGATCGTCTGCCCGACACTGGCAGAGTCGCAGGCCCCGTTGAATCCAGCCTCGCCGCCAAACACCTACCAGCCGTCCATGTCCGCCGTGGTGGCGCTGCACCCGACCCCGGCTCCGGCGTTGTTGTTGGCGCCGAGCGACGAGGGCCGTACCAGCGCGGCGCGCGAGTTCAGCAGTCGGGCGCCGGGTGGCGCGATGATCATCCTCGGCAGTGCCGCGCTCCTGGCGGGCCTCTTGACCGACGGCTCCGGCAGTACCGCGCTGATTGTCACCGGCATCGGCGTCGGGGCGTACGGCGTGTACCTGTACACGCAATAGCGCCGCCCGCTCGTGGCTGAACGACTCCGCGCCAATCGAGGCGGGTGGAAGACCGAACGGCAACCGCGCTACCGTGAGTGCGCGTAGAAAGAACTGATCGCACTTTTTGGCCATTGCTCTACGCCGGGGGATACCTAGGCTAAGGGGTGACCCTCATGGCCGGGACCGGCGAGACGAAGCTCATACCGCGGGTGCGAGTGGCGCTGCGGTTGCGGCACTATAGCCGGCGTACGGAAGCGGCGTACATCCGCTGGATCGTGCGCTACATCGAGTTCCATGACCGCCGTCATCCCAGCCAAATGGGCAGCGCCCACGTCTCGGCGTTTCTCGCCAGCCTGGCGGTGCAGGGGCGGGTCAGCGCGTCGACCCAGAACCAGGCGCTCGCGGCCTTGTTGTTCCTGTACGGGGAAGTCCTGGGGCACCAGGTGGCCTGGGTTGCCGATTTGGTGCGGGCCAAGACGACGCGGAGAGTACCCGTCGTCCTCACCCGCGACGAGATCCGGTCCGTCCTCGGCCATATGCGCGGCGTGCCCCAGCTCGTCGCGCGCTTGCTGTACGGCACCGGCGTCCGCCTGCTCGAAGCATTGTGTCTGCGGGTGAAAGACATCGACTTCGGGCTGAACGAGATCACGATTCGGCGTGGCAAGGGTGATCGCGACCGCGTCACCATGCTCCTGGAGTCCTTGAAGCCCGTGTTGCGGGCTCACCTCCAGGCGGTACACCTCCTGCACGACCGCACAGTAGCTGCCGGGGGCGGGTTCGTTGCGCTACCGGGCGCACTTGGCGCGAAGTACCCGTCGGCGGGTCGTGAATGGGGTTGGCAATGGGTCTTCCCGGCGAGCCGAGACCATGTGGACAAGAGGACCGGCGAAGCGCGTCGGCTGCATCTGCATGAGAGTGTGATCCAGCGGGCGTTCCGCCAGGCCCTCAAGCGCAGCGGGATCCCCAAGCCGGCGCACTGCCACACCCTGCGGCATTCGTTTGCCACCCATCTCCTGGAAGCCGGTTACGACATCCGCACGGTGCAGGAGCTGCTGGGACACCGGGACGTCAGCACGACCATGATCTACACCCACGTCCTCAACCGCGGTGGCCGGGGAGTGCGGAGTCCTGCCGATGCACTCTGAGGGGAGGGTGTTCACATCTTATGCGACAAGGTGCTGCAGCCATTGCAGGCGTAGCTGAGCGCCTGACTAGGTGGCTAAGTGTCCGTGTTAGAGGGACTTTGCCACACCACCTTCATCCAACGTGTGATGGTCTTATTGAGCTGTAGTTGCTCGCGGGCCATACTTTATCAGTTGAAATGGCCTCTTATAGTACAGTCTAATTCTCGTTAGGCGGCGGGCACCACAGGAGAGGTGAAATGTGAGTATCTGGGAGATCACTAGCCCGGTTGCAATTGGAGTCTTCGTCGCTGCAGCTGGTCTCGCGGCCTACTGGTTTCGAGGTCGTCGCCGGGATGCTATCGAGA
>DATFGN010000288.1:0-8784 GCA_035249405.1 Gemmatimonadales bacterium | reverse complement strand
TCTCGGCACGCTTCGTCTACGCGCGCGACGGCGCCTTGAAGCGGTGCGTTGGGGGAGCGCTCGAGCACCTCGTCTTCACCGCGTACGTCGAGAATTCGAGCCAGCGGTCTGACACGCTGCCGGGGACTGTGTCGGTGCTCTGGAGGTGGGATTCGACCGGCAATCTCCGGGTGTTCTGGGCTGCGCAAGTCGAGCGAAACCGTCGCAGTCGTGTCGAGCGGTCCCTGTGTGACGCGGTGCGAGACTCGGTGTCGCAGGCTTGGCGTTACGGTGTCACCCTGTTCCCGATCGCTGCCCTCGCCAGCACGGAGGCAAAGGGAGATTTCGAGTCCGCCCTCCGTACCAGAGGGTGGACCGATGTCACCTGTTCCTGCTACGGCCCCACGCGTCCAACCCCTCTCTCCGAGTGGAGCTGGCTGGTTCCGCCGAGTCTCATGGGGGTTGAGTACCGCGTCAATCGTCGCGTGAGCGCCGAGTTCATCGCTGGTCGCATCCCGCAGGGCTCCACCTTGGGTGCGCAAGACTTCAGCAATAGCGACCACGAAGAAGCGCGGTTGGCCTACTCCGGCGTCTTCGTCGCAGCAATCTTCTCGTATAAGGTGCTGGGGTTCCACTTCGGCATCGGACCTGCCCTGCAACGGACTCACTGGACGCTCACGGACTCGCTGCGACAGAGTGGCGGCTACCCGACCTTCGTGAAGCTCAGCCAGTCAACCGTGCCTGTCGGAATCGTTGCCGATGTGAAGTATCGGACGCTCGTCGATGATCGCACCCTGTTTATCGTTCGGGCGCAGCTCAGACGTTTCCCGACTGCCCGAACACCGGGTTCGGTGACATTCCCGCCGGCAGCGATCGGTCAGGGGAGCTCATTCATTGGGGCTGGATTTGGCGTGGTGTTCTGACCTGCTCAGCTCTGTGCGCTCGCTCGCTTATCCAGACTTGCGCATCTCCGCCTTGTCCTGCACCGGCCGGGCACTGATCGCGTAGGTCGGGCAGTGCCGGATGAACGCGCCGCCCGCGGGCGACCATTCCTGCTCGGGTTGCGTGACGACGGCTTTGCGATCGGTGTCGAGCACGAACAGGCCGGGCGGTCCCTGGAACAGACAGGCGCCGCACCCGATGCAGCGCTCGCGCTCGACGTGCACCAGCACGCGGCGCCGGGGATACACGCCCTCTTCGCCCGGTTGCGGCCACGACTGCGGCCGGTCCAGCGCTTCGATCGTCGCGCGGTATCCTTCCTCGACGACCTCGCGCAGGTTGTCGAAATTGAACATCGAGACATGCTCGACGCGCGGGTGGATGTAATAGACGGGCGGGTTGGTCCAGTGCCGCATGCGCACCTCGAGCAGCGTCTGCATCGCGATCTCGGTGGCGCGGCCGAACACCGCGGCAAATCCCTCTTCCTGCGTGTCGCCGCGCAGCGTGCTCGAGGCCGAGACGTCCGCTGCGAAGATGAGCTCGCCGTCCACCGCGCGCCCTGCCGCCAGCGGCAAGTTGTCGAGCGTGGCCCCATCCACGTAGTAGCGGCCCCGGATCTCGTGTGGGGGCAGGTACCCGGGCAGGGCGCACGATGCGAATACGGCGTCGGCGACCGGAATGTCGTCCAGGCCCGGCAGCCCCCACAGCACCTGCATCCCCGAGTTGATGTCGACGGTGTTCATGATCACCGGCACGTCGAGATCCTGGAAACGCACATCGCCCACGAGGCGGGCGATGAGCTGCGCGAGGGGCTCGCGCCGGAACAGGGCGGGAGAGCGCATCCGTTTGAAGGCCATGTCCGCGTGCGCGATCTGAAAGACGTCCTTGCGCTTGAGATTGATCGCGATGTCTTTCAGCTCGGGGATGCTCTTGCCGGAAGCCCAGGCCGCGCCGACCATGGAGCCGACGCTGCACCCGATGATGTGCGCCGGCTTGAGGCCGCGCTCCAGCATGGCCTCGAGCACACCCACGTGTGCGAGACCCTTCATCCCGCCGCCGCCCAGGACGAGCGTGTAGCGTGTGCCGGGGTTCACCGTCCGATCCGCTTGATTTGGCGCTCGAGTTCCGAGTAACGTAGTCGACATCCCTATGCAAGCGCCACGCCTGTGGGTCCGTCTGGCCCGTGACCGGTCAGCCATCGTCGGGCTGTCGATCGTGACGATGCTCACACTCGCGGCCGTGGCCGCACCCTGGCTCGCGCCGGCCGACCCGCTGCGCGGCTCCCTGAACGAAAGTCTCCAGGCGCCATCGGCGAGTTTCTGGCTGGGGACCGACGTACAAGGACGCGACATTCTGACACGTGTCTTGTTCGGGGCCCGGCTCTCCCTCGCCGTCGGACTCGTGAGCCAGAGTGTCGCCAGCCTGCTCGGTCTGGTGCTCGGTCTCCTGGCCGGCTACTACGGCCGGTGGGTCGATGGCGCTCTGATGCGCCTCGCCGACGTGACCCTGGCGTTTCCCTCGTTGCTCTTGCTGATCGCCATCGCCGCGGCCGTGACGCCGTCGCTGCCGCTCGTGTTCGTGGTGATCGGCATCGTGGGTTGGGCGGGCATGGCGCGCCTGGTGCGCGGTCAGGTCCTGGCCCTCCGCGGTCTCGACTACGTGCAAGCCGCACGCGCACTCGGCGCGCGCGACGCGCGCATCCTGGCGCGCCACCTGCTCCCCGGGGTGCTCGCGCCCGTGATGGTGGCGGCAACGCTCGGCGTCGGCGGCGCGATCATGGCCGAGGCCGCGTTGTCCTTCATCGGTCTGGGCGCCCAGCCGCCGACGCCGTCGTGGGGCGCGATGGTGGCGGACGGGCGCGATCTGCTGCGCGTCGCGCCATGGGTGAGCCTCATCCCCGGGCTCGCGATCGGACTCACCGTGCTGGGAATGAACCTTCTCGGTGACGGCCTGCGCGACGCGCTCGAGGTGCGGACCGCATGACCGACGTCGTGGCGCTCCGCCCCGCCAGCGTGAAGGCGTTGCGCGATTCGCTGCGCCATTGGCGCGCCAGCGAGTTCCCCTGGACGGCCGACACCGTGTATCTCAACAATGCGTCGATCGGCCCCATCCCCGAGCGCACGCGTCGTATCCTGGACGCCTTCAATGCCAAGCGGACGGCCCCGCATCTGCTGCCCGACCGCGACCTGTTCGCCGGATTGCAGGCGGCGCGGGATGCGGCGGCGCGACTGATCAACGCCGACACGGGCGAGATCGCACTGGCCACCAACACGAGCTACGGGCTGAACCTCGCGGCGCGCGCGTTGCCGCTGCAGCGCGGCGAGAAGGTGGTGCTGTCCGATCGGGAATTCCCGGCCAACGTGTACCCCTGGCTGATGCTCCGCAAACAGGGGATTGAGGTGACGCTCGCCCCGTGCACACCCGAGGGATGGCCGGACGAAGACTTTCTGCTCAACTCCCTGCGCGACCCGAAGGTGCGGGTGCTCGCCGTCTCGTTCGTGCAGTTCTCGAACGGCTATCGCGCCGATCTGAAAAAGCTGGGTGCGGCGGCGCGGGCGAATGGGACCTATCTCGTCGTGGACGGCATTCAGGGCATCGGCAACTCCGTGCTCGACGTGCGGGAGACGCCCGTGGACATCGTCGCCTGCGGCGGGCAGAAGTGGTTGTGCTCGCCGTGGGGCTCAGGCTTCGTCTACGTGCGCAAGGAGCTGATCGGCGAGCTCGAGCCGGCCATGACCGGATGGATGGCGTTCGAAGGGACCGACGATTTCACCCGGCTCACGGAATACAATCCCACCTTCCGGGCCGACGCGCGCCGCTTCGAGATGATCACACTGCCCTATCAGGAGTTCTACGGCTTCTCCCAATCGCTCGAGCTGTTGCTCGAGATCGGGATCTCGGCCATCGCCGAGGCGACGCGCAGCCTGCACGAGCCGGTGTTCAAGTGGGCGGATGCCCGAGGCGCCCGGATCGTGTCCCCGCGCGACGAGCGGCATCGCTCCGCCATCGTGTGCATCGCGCCGGAGAAAGCAGTGGAGGCCTATCACGCGATCAAGCGGGCGCGGATCATCTGCAGTCTTCGGGAGGGCGCGATCCGGCTGTCCCCGCACTTCTACAACACGGTGGAGGAGATGGAGAAGGTGTTGGAGGTGTTGGAAGGCGTCGGCAATTCCTAGGGCTGAGTGACCCGCAGCAGCCCGTAGTCCTTTTTTCCCTTCCGCAGTACCACGTTCCGGCCGGCCAACAGGTCCGCAGGTCCCAGCTCGCGGTTGACGTCGGTCTCGCGCTGTTGATTGACGTACACGCCGCCCTGTTCGATCTGGCGACGAGCGTCGCTCTTGGACTTGACGAGCTGCACGGCCACCAGCGCATCCACGAGCGAGAGACTGATCGCGTTGACGGGCGCGGTCGGGATCTCTCTTGCAAGCACGTCGAAGGCACCGGGGACTGCGCGATGCGGGTCCCAGTCGCTGAAGAGAATCGCACTCGCGGCCACCACCGATTCGGCGACCGGCTTGCCGTGGACCCGCTCCGTGACCTCGCCCGCCAGATGGTACTGTGCCTCGCGTTTGGCAGGCTCTTTTTTGTGCATTCTCAGGAGTGCGTCGATGCCTTCCGCCCCGTCCTTCGGTCGAAGGGAGAACAGCTTCAGGTAGGATTCGATATCGCGATCATCGGCATTGACCCAGAATTGATAGAAGCGATAGGGAGACGTGATGTCCGGGTCGAGATAAATGGCGCCCTGCTCGGATTTCCCGAACTTCGCGCCCGCGGCGGTGGTGATCAGCGGCGCCACGAGCCCGTGCACTTCGGCACCCTTGATGCGCCGCACCAGATCGACGCCGGCCGTGATGTTGCCCCATTGATCGCTGCCACCCACCTGGAGCGTGCAGTGCTCGCGCTCGAACAGCTGCAGGTAGTCGTAGGCCTGGAGCAGCATGTAGCTGAACTCGGTGAACGACAGTCCCGAGTCGAGCCGGGCCTTCACGGATTCCTTTTGCAACATGACGTTGATCGTGAAGTGCTTGCCCGTGTCGCGCAGAAAATCGACCAGGCGAGCGGGCACGAGCCAGTCGGCGTTGTCGCGCAGCAGCGCGCGGCCACCGCTGAAATCGAGGAAGCGCGCCATCTGCTCGCGTTGGCGTTCGACATTGGCGCTCGCCGCTTCCTTCGAGAGCAGCGGACGTTCCGCCCGCTTTCCCGAGGGATCGCCGATCAGGCCGGTACCGCCGCCCATGAGCACGATGGGCCGGTGCCCGGCCCGCTGCAGCTGGTTGAGCAGCATCAACGGAATGAGGTTGCCGAGCTGCAGGCTGGGCGCGGTCGGGTCGAACCCGCAGTAGACCGTCACGGGGCCCTGGGCGAGGTGCGCGTCGAGGCCGGGCGTCGCGTCCTGAACGAAGCCGCGCCACTTCAGGTCCGCGAGCAAACCGGTCATGGGCGCGAATCGTAAGAGCGGCTCGTGACGCTGGCAAGCGTGGTGGCGCCTCACTAGGTTGTAGGCAGATGGGTCAATTCGCCTTTCTCAAGCCGCGGCTCACTTGGGATATCGTCTTATCCCGCCGCGGAGCGGCCGGCGGCGCAGCACTCGCCACGATGTTCCTCGTAGGCCTCTTCTGGGGGGCCTGGACCCGGGCTTGTGCCGGTGAGCGCTGCCCCAGCATCGCGCGCCTCACGACCGGCACGGGACCCCAGCAAACCTCGAAGATCTACGCCGCCGACGGCCGCTTGATCACCGAGCTGGGGCTCGAGCGCCGGACGGTGCTGCCCCTGCGCGACATTCCCCTGTGGGTCCGCCAGGCGTTCCTCGCCACCGAAGACAAACGGTTCTACCAGCATCACGGCATCGACTATTGGCGCATGCTGGGATCGTTAAAGGCGAACATTTCCTCCCTGAGCTACACACAGGGTTTCTCGACGATCACGATGCAGCTGGCGCGCAACATCTTCCCCGATCTGGGCCGGGAAAAGAAGCTCACCCGAAAGTTCAAGGAAGCCCGCGTCGCCCTGGAGATCGAGGGCCGGTTCCCGAAAGACACGATCCTCCAGATGTACCTGAACCAGATCGATCTGGGCGCGGGGTCGCACGGGGTCGAGGCAGCGGCGCAGATCTATTTCGGGAAGTCCGCTCGCAACCTGAACGTCGCCGAGGCGGCGACCCTGGCGGCGATTCCCAAGGCGCCCTCCTTCTACAACCCGCGCCTGCATCCCGACCGCGCGGTGCGGCGTCGCAACATCGTGCTGTCGCTGATGCAGGATCAGGGGTTTCTCAGTCCCGAAGACGCCGAGCAGTGGAAAGCCTACCCGTTGGTGCTCACCACCAGCCGCACCAACTACGGCGACGTCGCTCCGTATTTCGTGGAATGGCTGCGGACGCAGTTCCTGGAGCCGCGCTACGGCCGCGCCTTGTACGAGCGGGGCTTGCGCGTGTATACGACGCTGGACCTCGACATGCAGGAAGCCGCCGAGCGTGCCCTGGGCGCGCAGCTCGACGCCATCGAGGCCGGCGTGTATACCAACGGCCGGTGGGATGGGCGCAGCACCTACCGCGAGTATCTCGAATCGTCCAAGGCCGGTGAAGAGCAGGATCGGGGCGGCTTCACGTCCTACCTGCAAGGGGCGATGCTTTCGATCGACGCCCGCACCGGGGCGATCCTGGCGATGATCGGCGGTCGCGACTTCGCGGATTCGAAGTTCAACCGCATCACTCAGGCAAAGCGCCAGCCGGGCTCCACATTCAAGCCGTACGTCTATTCGGCAGCGATCCGGGCGGGCCATCCGGTGACCGAGATTCTCAACGACACGCCGCTGGAATACCCCGTGCTGCAGCCCGACAGCAGCCTGTGGAATCCTCAGGACTACGAGGGCAACACGCTCGGGCCGATTCCCCTGCGCCAGTCGCTGTATCTCTCCCGCAACCTTTCCACGATCAAACTCGGGATGGCGCTCGGCGAACAAACAGTGATCGGGGAAGCGCGCCGCTACGGCATCACGACCCCGATTCCCCCGGTCCCCGCTATCCACATCGGGGCGCGCGAAGTGTTTCCGCTCGAACAGATCAGCGCGTTCACCGCGTTCGCGACGCTCGGCACCCGCGCCCAGCCGTTCGGCATCATCCGGGTGGAAGACAAGGACGGCAACATCCTGTGGCAACCGGCGGTGCAACGCGACGAGGTCCTGGATCGGGCCCATGCCTGGCTCGTGACCGACATGCTGCGCGACGTCGTCCGGCGTGGCACCGCCGCCAGCGCGGTCGGCGCGGCATTCCCGTATCCGTCCGCTGGCAAGACCGGCACGACAGACGATTACACCGACGCCTGGTACATCGGTTTCACGTCGCAAATCGTCACGGGGATCTGGGTCGGCTACGACATCCAGCAGCGCATCATGAACAACGGCGCCGGCGGCCGCATCGTGGCCCCGGCCTGGACCGAGTTCATGCGCGACGTCTACGATCGCCGGCCGGCGCCGTCCGACTGGCCGCGACCGGACTCGCTGGTGCCGCGCGAGGTCGACTGGAAGACCGGCTACCTGGCGACCCCGTTCTGTCCGCAGTCCGACCGGCACTGGGATTGGTTCTACCCCGGGACCGAGCCCCGCCAGCTGTGCCCCGTGCACGGCGGCCTCGGCCCGGTCACCCCGTAACGGATGATTCGTCTTCGGGCCGGGGTGGTCTATCCGGTCACGGCGCCGCCCATTGAGGACGGCGCCGTTCTCGTTGGCAGCGACGGGCGCATTGCCGCCGTAGGACCGCACGCCAAAGTCCCCTCGCCCGGTGACGCCGAGCGCTACGAGTTCAAAGACGCCATCCTGACGCCCGGCCTGGTCAACGCCCACACGCATCTCGAGCTCACGCACCTGGCCGGAAAGAACGGGGAGGCCAGCTTCGTTCCATGGATCAAACGGATCCGGGAGCTGAAGGAAGCCACGCCGCCCGAGGCGTTCATCGCAGCGGCGGAGGCCGGGCTGCGCGACTGCTGGGCCCGCGGGATCACGTGCATCGCGGAGACCGGCAGCACCGGGGCGGTGATGGAAGCGCTGGTGCGCTTCGGCGGCCGGGGCATCGTGTACCAGGAAGTGTTCGGACCGGGTCCGGCGCAGGTGCCGGCCGCCATGGAGGAGCTGGAGCGTCAGGTGTTGCGGCTGCGGCGCCTCGCGACCTCGATGCGTGCCGTGGGCGTTTCGCCGCATGCGCCCTACAGCGTGAGCGAGGCCCTCTACCGGCGTGTGGCGCGCTACGCGCAACAGGAGCGACTGCCGCTCGCCGTGCACCTCGCGGAATCCCAGGAAGAGTCCGAGCTCGTGCGCTTCGGCGCGGGGCCGTTCGCGGATGCGCTCCGGGAGCGGGGTGTCGTCGTCGAGCCGCATCATTGTTCGCCGGTGCAGTATCTGCGCGACCTGGGGGTGCTCCGCGCCGGCACGCTGGCCATTCATTGCGTCCAGGTCGACGCGGCCGACATGGAGATGCTCAAGACCGCGCGAGTGGCGGTGGTGCATTGCCCGCGCTCCAATCGGGTACACGGACACGGCGTCGCCCCGTTCACGGCCCTGCGCGAGGCCGGTGTCACGGTGGGGATCGGCACCGATTCCGTGGTGAGCGTCCCCGACCTCGATCTGTGGGCGGAAACCCGGATGTCGTGGATCGGCGCGGAGGAAGCGCTGCGCTTCCTGACGCTGGAGGGCGCGCGGGCGCTGGGCTGGGAGCGGATCATCGGATCGTTGGAGGTGGGCAAGGCCGGCGACCTGGCGGTGTTCCGCTACACACCTCCCCAACGACTCCCGCCGCCGCCGCAGGCGTTGCTCACCGTCCTCGCGGGGCGCGTCGTCCACCACGCGTGAGCACCAAGGCGCCCCCAGCGGTGCAAG
>DATFGN010000287.1:0-9863 GCA_035249405.1 Gemmatimonadales bacterium | reverse complement strand
GACCAGACCGCGCGCCGCGCTTACCGGCCGTCTGGTGGCCGTGCCGGGTGAGCTGACGACGGCCTTCCTGATGCTGCGGCTCTATCAGCCCGCCGCGCGACACGTCGTGGTGCCGTTCGATCAGATCGAGGAATTCGTCGCGTCCGGACAGGCCGATGCCGGACTGCTGATCCACGAAGGTCAGCTGACGTTCGCGGACCGGGGCCTTCACCTCTGGGTCGATCTGGGCGCCTGGTGGCACGAGGAGACCGGCCTGCCGCTGCCCTTGGGCGGCAACGTCGCGCGTCGAGATCTGGGCGGGCCGCTGCTGGTTGCCGTCGCGCGAGACCTCAAAGCGAGCATCCAGTACGGGTTGGCCCATCGCACCGAAGCCTTGGCCCATGCGCAGCAATTCAGCCGCGGATTAGACCCAGGTAGAACCGACCGGTTCGTCGGCATGTATGTGAACGACTTCACGGTCGATTACGGGGAGCGTGGGCGGCGAGCCGTCGCGGCGCTGTTTTCGCGGGCCGAGCGGGCGGGACTTCTGCCCCGCACGGTCCCGCTGCAATTCATCGCGGCCTAGAGCTCGGGCCGCTCTCTCGGAGGCGTAACGGCGTGGGCGAGAACGAGCCCGTCCGAGTATTAGTGGTGGACGACGAAGAGCCGATTCGCAACGCGCTCAAACGGTTTCTGGTGGGGCGGAAATACACAGTGCACACGGCCGCCTCCGGCCAGGATGCACTCGCAGTCCTCGCCGAGCATGACATCGCCCTGATGCTGAGCGACATCCGGATGCCCGGCATGAGCGGTGTCGATCTCGTCCCGCAGGCGCTCGCGGTCGCCCCCACTCTCGCCGTTGTCATGCTGTCGGCCATCAACGACGCCACCACCGCCGCCTTGTGCATGCAACGAGGGGCAGTGGATTATCTCACGAAGCCGCTGGAGCTGGACGACCTGGAGCGTGCTGTGCAGCGGGCGCTGCGCCGCCGGGCGGCGTCGATCGAGGAGCAGCAGCTCGACGTCCAGCGGGTCGCCGACTGGGAGCGGGAGCGCGCCGAAGCGCAGCGGCTCACGGTAGCGACGTTGGAAGCATTGGTGAACGCCATGGAGGCTCGCGATCCCTACCTGCGCGGGCATTCGTCTCGCGTCGCCGACCTGGCGGCTA
Organism: Gemmatimonadales bacterium; assembly: GCA_035249405.1. Lineage (GTDB taxonomy): Bacteria > Gemmatimonadota > Gemmatimonadetes > Gemmatimonadales > GWC2-71-9 > DASTHG01. The sequence goes on along the minus strand of DATFGN010000287.1, from coordinate 8,716 downwards.
CGATCGCCTCCCATCTGGACCTCTCGGATGACGACGTGGAGCAGATACGCCTCGCCGGGCGGCTCCACGACATCGGCAAGATCGGCACGCGCGAAGCGGTGATGAACAAGCAGGGGCCCCTCACCCCGGACGAGTACGACCACGTCAAACAACACGTCATGATCGGGTCGCAGATCCTCACACCGCTCAGCCACCTCGCCCCGGTGTTGGGGGGCGTGCGCAGTCATCACGAGCGGTGGGACGGCGCGGGTTATCCCGACGGCCTGCGCGGCGAAGACATTCCCATTTCCGCGCGCATCATCGGTGCCGCGGAAGTCTACGATGCCCTGTGCACGGCGCGTCCCTATCAGGACAAGATGAACCCGGCACAAGCGGTGCGCCGGATGGGCGAGCTGGTCGGCTCGGTGCTCGACCCCAAGGTCTTCTCCGCGCTGGCCGATGTGGTCACGCACCGGCGCTCACTCATGTTCCTGGACGAAGGCGGAACTGCTGGAGGGGGGGCCTGAAAAAACCAAACCCGGGGGCTTTCGCACCCCGGGCTGGCGGGTCGGGCGAAGTGGCCGTCACACCTCGACCGCGACCTCTTATCTATGCGCTTCAGGCGGCTCCACAGCTATAGACGCGCCAACCCGGGAAAACGTTGCACGCCGGCTATTGGCGTTTCACCCGGCCTAGCCGCGACGTCGTGATCGTTACAATCTGCGACCCGCGGCGCAGCACCACCCGCGTATTCGCGGGTCCCCAGCCGATGCCCAGCGGGCCGAAGACCACTTCGGTGTTGGAAACGGTGAGCGCGACGCCCGCCGCCGCCGGGCCGGGCCACCGGACCAGGGGTTGCCAGCCAGAGGACTCCTCGCGGTCGACGCGTAACGAATCGGCGGCGATGCGCAGGCGCGCGCGCGTCCCCTGCATGACCGCCGCCGTGCGCGCGATCGACAGGGCGGTTGTGACGTCGCGCGCCGCCCCGTCGGTCGCAATGCGGTCGAGGGCGGGACCGATGCGTTGTCCCAGGAGCAACACGAGCACCGCCAGAATCGCCAGCACGACGATCAGTTCGACCACCGTGAACCCGTTGCGCACGCGCCCACACTACCGTGAACCGCGCCCGGCCGCGTCATCTGAACAACGCCACGCCGCCCGAAAAAACGAGCGCTGACGCGCCGTTTTTGGCCTAACCTCGGAACCCGGGACGCGGTATGTTGGGCCGATGACCGCGGCGCCGCAACGCGACCCCCTCCATACGCTGCGCGAGTACCGGAACCTCGCTCCGTGGAACCTCCACGACCTCTCCGTGCTGGTGGGCGCGGTGCTCCAGGCGTCGGCGGTGACGCCGATCAACGCCGCCGCACGGGCGACGCCGAGTCAACGCACGATACGCTTCTATGTCGCCAAGGGATTGGTGGCGCCGCCGGAGGGCCGCGGGACCGCGGCCACCTACACCTACCGCCATTTCCTCCAGTTGCTGTGCATCAAGCTGCGCCAAATGGAAGGCGCGACGCTGGCCGTGATCATCCGCGACATGCAGGACCAGACGGGGGACGTTTTGGAGCGCCGCGCCGCGCAAGTGCTCGGCGCCGGGCTGCCGCCTCCGGATCGATTGTCGCTGCGCGGTTCAGATGGCCTGCCGCGCGGGCGCTCGGGTCGGGCCATCTCGACCTGGCTGGCGCGCGACGTCGAGCGGGAGCCGGGGAACCCGAGCAGCTGGCGCCGCATCCCGGTGGCCCGGGGCGTCGAGCTGCACCTGGACGCCGAGCACCCGCTGGCCCGGCTCGGTCCCGAGGAAGCAGGCGTCGCGGAAGTGGTCCGCCAGGCGCTCGCGAAACTGTTACCACAGTGGCCCGCGTAGTCATTCCGCCGGCGCGACCGCCGGCAGTCTCTTGATCCGGAGTTGACCATGGGCGGTACGCTGATCGTGGTGATCATCCTGGTTGTGGTGGTGCTCTATGGAGTGGGCGCTTACAACGGGCTGATCAACCTCAAGAACCAGACGATAAACGCGTTCAAGCAGATCGACGTCCAGCTCAAGCGTCGCCACGACTTGATTCCGAACCTGGTGAACGCGGTGAAGGGGGCGATGGACTTCGAGCGGCAGACCCTGGAAGCCGTGATTCAGGCGCGCAACCAGGCCGTCGCCGCGGGCGCCAACGCCAGCCCCGACGCCATGAAGTCCGTGGCGGCGGCGGAAAACCAGCTGTCGGCGGCCCTGTCGCGCTTCAATGTGGTCGTGGAGCAGTACCCGCAGCTCAAGGCGACCGCGAACGTGGCGCAGCTGCAGGAAGAGCTGACGTCCACCGAGAACCGCATCGGGTTCTCGCGCCAGGCCTATAACGACACGGCCACCCAGTACAACACCAAGCAGCAGCAGTTTCCGACGAACCTGTTTGCCGGGCTCGCCAAGGCGACGCCCGCCGAGTTGTGGGAGATCACCGACGAGGCGGAGCGGGCGGTGCCGCAAGTCGATCTCTCGATGAAACCCAAGGCGTGAGCGACGAAGCCGGCCTGAATCTCTTTCAGCAACAGGAAGCCAATCGCCGGCGCACCATCTGGCTGGTGATTGGCTTCGTGTTGTTCTTCGCCTGGCTCGGCTTCGGCGGCGACCTCATCTACTACCTGTCGAGCCGGGACGCACCCCCGAACACCTATCACCACACCTTTCCCTGGTTTGGCCTGCTGCTCACCGCCATCGGGGCCGGGATTGCCCGCTACGGGTTCGCCACCGGCCCCAAAAAGGTCCTGTGGTCCACGGGGGCCCGCGAGCTGACCGATCCTGCGACCGACAAGGAACGCCAGCTCGTCAACGTGGTCGAGGAGATGGCGATCGCCGCCGGGTTGCCGCGGCCGAAGATCTGGATCGTCCCTGACGGCGACCCGAACGCCTTCGCCACCGGGCTCGACCAGGCAACCGCCAACATCGCCGTCACGCAGGGCCTGCTCGATCTGTGCAGTCGCGACGAATTGCAGGCGGTGATCGCCCACGAGTTGGGCCACGTCAAGAACCTGGACGTGCGCCTCATGACCACGCTGGCCGCGCTGGTGGGCGCGGTCGTCCTGATGCACAATGGCATGGGCCGCATGATGTCCGGTGGATTCCGCGTGGGGAGTGGTGGCGGCGGGGGCGGGGGCGGGGGCGGGGGCGGCTCGCGCGGTGGCAAGAAGGGGGGGCTCGGACAGCTCGTCATTCTCCTGCTGGTGCTCTGGATCATCACCTGGATTCTGGCCCCGATCATCACGCAGATGCTCGCGATGGCCGTGAGTCGGAAGCGCGAATACCTGGCCGACGCGATGGGCGCGCAATTCACGCGTAACCCCATGGCGCTGGCCGCAGCCCTGCAGAAGATCGAAGCGGCCGATGCCCCAACGGCGGCGATCAAGAGTGGGGCCGCGCACCTTTGTATCGCGGACCCGCTGGGCCGGCGGGTGAACCTCAAGGAAGGCGGACTGTCCAACTTGTTTGGCACGCATCCGCCCATGGCAACGCGCATCGCGCGACTCAAGGGGATGGCCTATCAGCGTATGAAGGCCGAGGGGCAGTTCCCGGCGGCCTGATGACCGCCCGGCAGTGGGCCCTTACCGGATTGGGGCTTCTGGCGGGGGGCAGCCTCATCCTGTACCTGGCGCGAAACCGTCTTCGGCGCGCCGCTCAGCGTGCCATCCTCCAGTTTCGCGCCCGGCTCGCCCGTTACCACCTGCAGCAACGGCGCCAGGCCAAGGCGACCCTGCTTGCCGATCCCGTCGTGCGCGAGGCCGCGGCCGCGCACGCCCGCGAGCACCGACTCCCGGAGCAAGACGTGTCGCGTCGCGTGTCGCGCTACGTGGACGAGATCGTGCCGCACCTGAACGTACTCACCTACTACAAAGTCGGGTACAACGCCGCGAAACTGTTCTTGAATCTGCTCTACAAGGTCAGCGTCGATTACCAGGACGAAGCCGCGCTGGGACGCATCCCGAAGCGCGACGTGGTCGTCTACCTGATGAATCATCGCTCCAATGCGGACTACATCGTCGTGGCGTACGTGCTGGCGCGTGGCACGCACGTGAGTTATGCGGTGGGCGAATGGGCGCGCGCCTGGCCGCTGGAGTACGTGTTCAAGTCCTTCGGTGCGTACTTCATCCGGCGCCGCTTTCGCGAGCCGCTGTACCATGCCGTCCTGGAGCGCTACGTCCAGCTGATCACGAGGAACGGCGTCACCCAGGGCATTTTCCCCGAAGGCGGATTGACGCGCGACGGCGCGCTGCGGCCGCCCAAACTCGGGCTCCTGGACTACATCTGCCGCACGGTCCGGGACCCGGAGTTCCAACGCGACATCTGGCTCGTCCCCGTCGCCCTGAATTACGATCGCGTGCTCGAAGACCGGTCCCTGATCCGCGAGCTGCTGGCGGAGGGTGAGCGGCCCGGCCGCGTGTCGCAGCTCCTTACGGTGATCAGCTATGTGTTTGGGAACACGCTGCGGTTCGTCGCCGGTCGGCTCAAGCGCTACGGTCGGGTCGCCGTGAGCTTTGGCACGCCGCTTTCCTTGCGAACCTGGCTCGCATCGGCGCCGCCGGGCGTTCTCGACTGGCCCAAGGAGCGACGCCTCCCGGAGCTGGAGAAGCTGGCCACGGAGATGGTCGGTCGCATTGGGGCCGTGATTCCCGTAACGCCGGTGCCGCTCGCGGCCGCGGCATTGCTGTCGTTCGAGCAAACCGTCGTCACCCGGGACGCGCTGCTCGATCGCATGGATGTGATTCGGGATCGCCTGCTCGACGTCAACGCCAAAGTGGTGCGCGGCGGGGCACGGATCGAGGAGGTATGGGATCGGGCGTGGCGCATGCTGCGCCTGCGCCGGCTGGTGGTGGAAGAGGGGCAGAGTCTCGTGATCCTGCCGCGCGGACGGCCCCTACTGCAGTACTACGCCAACTCGATCTCGCACCTGGTCACGATTCGCGCCCCGCGGCTTCCGTTCCACAAGGAGCACGATCGAGACACGGATTTGCCGAAACTGCGAACTCGGGAGTAGGGAGTGGGGAGTGGTACTTGACGGTGCAGCAATCAGATACGCGGTGCAAGATTCGGTACCACTCCCCACTCCCCACTCCCCGATATATTCCCCCCGCCCCATGTCCCGCGTCCTCGACCTCCCTTCCCTGCGCCCCGGTGAGCGGGTGCAGGACACCTTCCTGGTGCTTGAAGCCGAGCAAAAGAGCTTCGAGAGCGGCGACTGCATCGTGCTGACGTTCGGCAACGCCTCGGGTCGATTGATCAGCGCGCCCTTCTGGGATCGCGATCAGGCGATGGTCGAGGGCATCCGGCGCGGTCACGCCGTTCAGGTGATCGGGGAAGTCGCTGATTACCGTGGCAAGCGGCAGCTGCGGGTAACCTCGCTGCGCCTGCTGCCGCCGAGCACGGTCGCGCTGGGCCAGTTGTTGCCTTCCGTCGGGGATGTGTCCCGCTACTGGGAGACGCTGGACGGGTGGCGCGACGAGCTCTCCAAGCCTCGCCTGGCCGCTGTGGTAAGGCTGTTCTACGAGGATGAGGAATTCCGCCGACGTTACGAGCAGTGCCCCGCCAGTGTATCTGGCCACCATGCGATCCTGGGCGGCCTGTTGCAGCACACCGTCGAAGTGGGTGCGATCGCCCGAACCATCGCCCGGGCGAGCGGCGCCGACCTCGAGCTGGTCCTGGCCGGTGTCCTGCTGCACGACATCGGCAAGATCGACGCGTATCGGTGGGACGGGGTGTTCGACTACACGGATGCACACTATCTCATCGGACACGTGGCGCTCGGCGCGCTGGCGCTGCAACGCCGCATCGACGAAACAACCCCGCCCCCGTGCACGCCGGCCGAGCGCGACTTGCTGCTCCATCTCGTCCTGTCCCACCATGGCCGGCTGGAGTACGGCAGTCCCGTGGCGCCGCTGACGCTCGAGGCGGAAGTGCTGCATTGGGCCGACAACGCCAGCGCCAGAACCGCGAGCATGGCGGAAGCGCTGCGCGATGCTGATGCTTTCAGCGAAGGACTGATCTCCCAAAAGCGGGTGTGGCAGCTCGACCATCGCCGGCCCTACCGCGGGTCGAGCGACTGGGGTACAGCCTCGGGATGACGGAGCCGTTCACGGCGCCCCGCGGCCGGGGCTATCTGGCAACGCTGACCATTGCCGCGCTCGGTGTCGTCTACGGCGACATCGGGACCAGCCCGTTGTACGCGCTGCGCGAGGTCTTTCATGGCCCGCTCGCCATCCCGGTGACGCCGTCCAACGTCCTGGGCGTGCTTTCGCTCGTCTTCTGGTCACTGGTTCTCGTGGTGACGATCAAGTACCACATCGTCATTATCCGGGCCGACAACAAGGGCGAAGGCGGGGTGCTCGCCCTGATGGCCCTCGTGCAGGGCAGCCGGCTGGCCCGCGGCCTCGCGCCCCGGCACATCATGGTCATCCTCGGGATCTTCGGAGCCGCGCTCATTTACGCCGACGGCGCGCTCACCCCGGCGATCTCCGTCCTCGGCGCCGCGGAGGGGCTCGAGATCGCCGCACCGAGTCTCGCCCACTGGGTGGTGCCGCTCACCCTCGTCATTCTTGTCGGCCTGTTCTTCTTTCAGCGACATGGGACAGCACGAATCGGGTCTGTGTTCGGCCCGATCATGGTCGTGTGGTTCGCGACGATCGCGACCCTCGGTATCCTGGCGATCATCCGGCAACCCGGAGTCCTCGCGGCCGTGTCGCCAATCCATGCTGCGCAATTCTTCGGCCAAAACATCGGGCGCGGATTCATCGTGCTAGGCGCCGTCTTTCTGGTGGTCACCGGCGGGGAGGCGCTGTACGCCGACCTCGGGCATTTCGGCCATCGCGCAATCCAGACGGCGTGGTTCACCACCGCTGGGCCCGCGCTGATGCTCAATTACTTCGGCCAGGGCGCGCTGCTGCTGCACGACCCGAGCGCCGCCGTGAACCCCTTCTACAACTTGGCACCGACGTGGTTTCTCTACCCCCTGATCGTCATTGCGACCGCCGCGGCGATCATCGCGTCTCAGGCCATCATCTCCGGTGCCTTCTCGCTGACCCGGCAGGCGGTACAGCTCGGATACTGCCCGCGTCTCCAAATCGATCACACGTCCTCGCGCGAGATCGGCCAGATCTACGTCCCCGCGATCAACTGGGGGTTGATGCTCTTAACGTGTGCATTCGTGATTGGGTTCAAGTCCTCGACCAATATCGCCGGCGCCTATGGCGTCGCACTGTCGACGCTGATGGTTTTGACGACGCTCATGTTCTATGTCATGTCCCGCGAAGTCTGGGGGTGGAGCTTCACCCGTGCGGCACTGGTGGTGGGGGTGTTTCTCGCGATGGACATCCCGTTCCTGATTGCCAATGGGCTGAAAATCCAGCATGGCGGCTGGGTTCCCCTCGCCATCGCGGCGGGCGTGTTCCTGCTCATGTCGACTTGGAAGCGCGGTCGAGAGATTCTCTCGCGACGCATGATGGAGAAGTCCGTACCGTTGAAGATCCTGATGGGTGACCTCGCCGCCGACCCGCCCATCCGCGTTCCCGGCACCGCCGTCTTCATGTCCGGGAACCTCGACGGAACGCCCCCGTCGCTCGTACATAACCTCGCCCACAACAAGGTGCTGCACGAAAAAGTCGTGTTTCTGACCGTGGTGACCGAAGACATCCCGCACGTGCCGCCAGTGGACCGCGTGACCGTCAAACGCCTCGGTAAGGGATTCCACTCCGTGCTGGCTCGCTACGGATTCATGGAAGATCCGAGCATTCAGGATGTCATCGAGCATTGTGAGCAGAAGCAGCTGGTAATCCCGCTCGAGGGATCGACGTTCTTCCTCGGCCGCGAAGAGCTGGTGTCCACCGACCGACCCGGCATGGCCCGCTGGCGCGAGCGGTTATTCGCGTTCATGTCGCGCAACGCCTTGCGTGCGACCGCGTTCTTCCAGATCCCCTCGACGCAGGTGTTTGAAGTCGGAGCGCAGGTCGAGCTCTAAGAAAAACGAAGCCCCCGAGACGGCTCGATAGGCCGCCCGGGGGCTCCGCACATCGGCTACCCGGAGCCGGGGGATTGCTCCCTCCGTTCTTCATCCTGACGCCGCCGGTTGACTGTTGCGTCGCTCGGTAGGGCGATCAGGAGCTCCGGCTTCCATCCCCAAGCAGCCTGGCCGGGCCGCAAGGTTCGCCGGTGCGAGTGCTGCGGGTCAGATCGGGTCGCGGACCGACCTTCCGCACTGCACGTCGAGGCACCACGTCGACGTGGCAGAGGCACGCGACTGGCCTCTGCTATCCGAGTCGGTGAGAATCTCTCGGATCGACGGACGCCTGAGCCCTTGTTGCATTGGCGCCCTCCCCGAAATTTCCGCCCGGACAGGTCGAACAGGCGTGGCCAGGACACCAGGCCCCAACCCTTCCCCGCTCGACTCAGGGATCAATTTACGCACTGCGCCAGTGCGCGCAAGTGCCGATGTTTCTTCGGGTTAGATCGCTTCGGTGTGCAACCGTTGTGGACTGTAAACGCGCTACGCTGCGCTGCTTGCTACGTCCTTCCACACGGTGTGGAGTTGTGAATCCACAATCGTGCACGTTCCCACATTCAGCTTGTGGCGGGTTTTTTCAGCCCTGCCTTCTTCATGAACCCGCGCACGACCGCGAGGTAGCGACTCGACGCGAGCTCCAGCTGCGACGTGCGGTACGGACCCCACGCGCGCAACGAGTCGGCCGCCACGGTGGCCGTGCGATG
>DATFGN010000286.1:0-6397 GCA_035249405.1 Gemmatimonadales bacterium | reverse complement strand
TCGCGGGCCGTCGCGAAGTGCGGCTCGGGGGGCACGCCCGACTCGCGCAGCCCCTGCGCGGCCCGCTCGAGCCGAGCAAGCGCCGCGAGCGCAATGTCGTGCTCTTGTTCGAAGCGCCGCAGCGGATCCGTGGTCACGGCGTCACCACCCAGCGCACGCCCTCGCCGCGGCGCAAGCGGTCGAACCCCTCGTTGATCCGCTCGAGGGGGAATGTGCCGCTGACGATTGGGTCAAGCGTGAGCCGCCCAGACTCGACCAGCGCCACGATTTCCGGGTATTCGCCGGCGCCGCAGCCCAGGCTCCCCACCAGCTCGAGCTCGTAAAACATGAGTTTGCCGGCGTTGATCGAGACCATTTCATGGGAGAATCCGATCACCACCAATCGCCCACCCTTGCGGATCAGATTGAACGCGAGGTCGATCGTCTTGGGGTTCCCCACCACTTCGAACGCAACGTCTACGCCGCCGCTCGTGAGGGTGCGGACCTGCTTGTCGACCCGCTCGGTGGTTGCGGCGTTGATCGCGTACCGGGCGCCCAAACGCTGGGCGAGCTCGAGGCGCGCGTCATTCAGGTCCACGGCCACCACGGTCGCCCCGGCGACGGCGGCGCACTGCACCACATTCAGGCCTACGCCACCACACCCAACCACCGCCACCGTGTCGCCGGCGCGCACGTGGCCGCGTCGCTTCACAGCGTGATACGGCGTCGAGACCGCGTCGGCGATGATGCACGCGCGCTCGAGCGGGATCGTCGGCGGCAGCGGCACGAGCTCTTTCGCCGGGACGGCCAGGAACTCCGCGAACGCGCCGTCGGTGTGGTTTCCCGGCATCACGAGATTGATACACAGGTTCTCGCGTCCCTCCCGACAGAAGCGGCAGCGGCCACACGACCACACCGACGGCGCCAGCACGCGGTCACCTTCCGCCACGCCGCTCACCTCCGCGCCAATCCGCGCGATCGTGCCGGCGGCTTCGTGCCCCAGAACGATGGGAGGCGTCTTGAACGTCGACACCCCGTGATCCAGATAATGCAGGTCGGTATGGCAGAGACCGCACGCAGCGACGCGAATCACCACCTCGCCCGCGCGGGGCTCCGGCAGCGGCCAGTCCTCGATCTTCAGGTCGGTTCCATTGCCGTGAAAGACGGCGGCTTTCATGGCTCCCGGCCAGCGTGGCGTGTGTAGATCACCCGGAAGTACCCTGCTTTCGCAAGCCAGCAGTCGGTGCACTCATCCCGCAGCCCCTCGGGGATCTCGGTCTCGACGCGCACGTCGAACCCGGCCAGCCGGTACACCTCCGCCACCTCCCGGGCCCGCTCGGGATCCGCGACGAAACGCCGCTCCCAGCGCTCAATGGCCATGCGCCGTGTCTTCCATCGCGAGACGGCGCAGACGGCGCTGCCCGAGCAGTGCGGCGCCAAAGGCCGCCGTGTACTGCACCAAGTCCCCCGGCAGCACGTTGACGTGCGTCCCCCCTCCCAGCGCGGCTTCCACCACTCGGATCATGCGCTCGAAGCGCAGAATCCCGCCCACCAATGTGAACTCGGGCTCCATCCGCACTCGTTTCATGAGTTGAATGGACCGGTCGACCAGCGACACGATCGCGCCGTGCATGATGTCGGCCGGCGCGGCGCCTTCAGACAGCTGATTGATCACCTCCGACTCGGCGAACACCGCGCAAACCCCGGAGATCGTCACGGGCGCTTTCGACGTGGCGACGAGCGAGCCGATCTCCTCTGTGCGATAGCCCATGTACCGGGCCGTCTTCTCGAGAAAGGCGCCGGTCCCGGCCGCGCATTTGTCGTTCAAGCGGAAGCTTTGCACCTTCGCGTCGGCGCCCAGCCGGCTCGCCTTCATGGTCTGGCCGCCGACGTCCAGGATGGTGCGCGTGTTGGGGAAATGGTGGCTGGCGCCGCGCGCCGCGGCGGTCAGGTCGGTCACGGCGGCATCCCCGATCCCCGCTTGGTGCCGGCCAAACCCGGTCGCCACGACGTACGCGATCCGGTCTCGCGTCAACCCCGCCGCTTCGATCGCGCCAGCCAGCGCCCGCTCGGCCGCCTGCGCCAGCCTGAACCCTGTGGGTTCCATCGCACGGCCCAGAATCGCCCCGTCCTCGCCGGCGATCACGGCTTTGGTGTAGGTCGACCCGATGTCGATCCCGGCGGTGCAGGTCATGCGCTTCCTCGCCCGAGCGGCGCCGGCGCCCCCGCCCGCGCCGCGAGGATGCGATCCAGCGCAAATAACGACGCGCCGAGCGCCCCGATGTAATGCGATGCCTCGCTCACGTTCACCCGCAGGCCCAGGCGCTTGTTCAGCGTCTCGACCATCGCTTGGTTCTTGGTGACGCCGCCCGTGAACGTGACCTCGGGTTCGATCCCCACCCGGCGCAACAAGCCGATCGAGCGCGCGCCGATGGACTCATGCACGCCGAGCAGGATGTCCTCGATCTTCTTCCCCTTGCCGAGCCAGGACAGGACTTCGGATTCGGCGAAGACTGTGCAGGTGGTGCTGATCTTCACCGCCCGCTCACCCCGCAGTGCCGTAGGTCCGAGCTCCGCCAGCGGCAACTCCAGCGCCACCGCCGCGGCGCCCAGAAAGCGACCGGTACCCGCTGCGCATTTGTCGTTCATGCAGAAATCGATGATCTCCCCGGAGGGTTGCACGCGGATCGCCTTGGTATCCTGTCCGCCCATGTCCAGTACGGTGCGGGTGTGCGGGAACATGTGCACCGCACCCCGCGCATGGCAGCTGATCTCGGTGACCTGCGTGTTGCCGAAGGTCACCTTGTAGCGGCCGTACCCGGTGCCGACCACGAACTCGACTTCCTCCTCGGGCACCCCCCCGTCGGCTAACGCCTCATGGAAGGCCGTCTCGGCGGCGCGCACGACATTCGCGCCCGTGTCGGTCAACGAGCGACCCACGATGCGCCGGGTCTCGTCGATCACCACGGCCTTGGTTTGGGTCGATCCCACGTCCACGCCCGCCGCGTAGGTCATCCCCGCCCCCTCAGGCAGTAGCCGCGGCGGCCTGTTGGCGCCGCGCCGCGAGGCCTTCGAAAAACGCGTCAATGCGGTTCTTCATCTGGGCTTCCGACACGACGCGTCGGTCCATCATGTCCGACTCCACGAACAGGCTGGGTACGTCGCGGATCGCCATCAGCGCCCGGCGCGTGTCCGCGAGCCCGGTTGAGACTGTGCGACAGCTCTTGATGGGGTGATAGACGACGCCGTCTGCCGCGTAGTCGTCGACCATCTTGGCCAGGGCCCCCGTCTGGAAGAACATGCTGTCCATCGCGTCGCGCACGCCCAGCAACACGCCCTCGGCGAGACTGGCAAGCGGGCGCTGCAGGTCGTAGGTAAAGCCCAGGTTGGCCCCGCCCGAGGCAAACCACAGGTAGGTGGAGTCGACGAATACGCCGCCCCAATCGCTGAACAGCTCGGAGAAGCGACGAAAAATCGGATAACACGGGACGCCGACGAAGAGCAGGCGCCACTTCTCCTCGATCGGCGTGCCGATCCCGTGCGCGGCCTTGTGCGTCATCTCTTCCACCAGGTCATGGAAGAACGCGGCGCCCTCCGGCGCTCCACGGAAGCCGTTGGCGACGCCCAAGTAGATCGTTCCATCCGAGAGGGCGTTGAAGACGGCCGGCCGACTGCGGTTCAGCTCCAGCACGCGCTGCCAGCCCTGGCTCAGCTCGTTGGCCCAGCCCAGGTGCTGGCGCAGGCGATCGATGTCGAACCGTTTGCCCGACACCCGCTCGCACAGCGCAATCAGCTCGACGAGCTGCGCCTCGATGTAGCGGCGATCGCGCTCGAAGTCCTCGCTCCCCGGCTGGGACGCGAGGCCGGCGCCGCGCGAGCCTGGGATGTCGAGCGTGAACAGGGGCATGTGATACATCCGCTCCCAGATCTCGCCCCACTTGATGTAGGTGTTGCACGCGTTGGTAGCGACGGCCACAGCGGGCTTGGGGATCTTCCCCATCGGGTGCGCCCCGCCGCGCAGCTGGGTGGCGACGTCCGCCTTGACGTAGCCGCAGATATCCGGCGAGAAGCCGTAGTTCTCGGCCTCGTTCAGGTACTCGTGAGCGACGCGGCGCACGGCGGCCTGCAGCGAGTTGATCTCGGGGAACACGATGGGGAAGTCGAACACGCGTAACAGCTCGCACAGGCTCCCCATCACGAACACGTAAGCCGCGCCGCGGCCCTGCTCCGCGGCGGCCGTCAGCCCTTCGAACCACTGCCGGAACAACCGCGCGCCCACATCGTTGCCGCGCCCGACGATGCTCGTCATGACCGCCTCAGTCGAACACCAGGTTCTCGACGAACGTCTCGAGCTGGATCTCCAGCGCGTCGAAGCTCGTCATGTTCTCCTCGAACTCGCTCACGAAATAGCGGACGCCGCGGCCGTCGAGCGCGCGTGTGTGCACGACCAGCTCTTCGAGTCCCGGCTCGCACATCTTGGCCGCCATCAGAATGGCCGCCTGAGCGTCGGCCCCTTCGAGACGCTCGAGTAGCATCTGCTCCTTGGGCTTGCGGAGATCGTGCTGCACCGGGCTGTGCGTCGAGCGGTCGATGTAGCTCTCAGCCAGGGCCTGCAGCGGGTCGCCGGTCTCGGGCACGTCGGCGGTGAGCCAGCGCAGGCCGATCAGCAGATCGTCGTCGACGACATAGCAGGAGCGCGCGATCGCGCGCAGCAGATCGAGCGGCGGCTGCTCGCAAAACCCGCCCTCGAGGATCACCCGGATCTTGTCCCGGCGCGGCAGCGCGCGGGCCGCGAGTCGGGGCAGCGCCGTCCGCAGGAGGTCGTTGTGCTCCTCCCGTGGCATGCACCCGCCCGCCGCCATGAGCACATAGGCCTCATCGACCGGCACCAGCCACGGCCGCTCGCGCTTCAACGTGTACAGCTGGCGCAAGAGCGCGCGGTTCTCGTTGAATACGGCGATCGAGCGGCACAGGTCGTCGTCCGAGACGGGGTGGCCGGCCAGCTCTGCACACACCTGCCGGATCCGGTCGTATTCGTCCCGCAGGTAGCGCGAGGCGAATCCGGAGTTGGGATTCTGTGGCAGGTAGAGTATCCGGCAGGGGTAGGGGACGTTGCGTCCCCACACGCCGGCCAGATTGCGCGCGGCGTCGCAGATCGGGTGCGTCACGAACAGGTCGAGCTCGACCCGTCCCGAGAGCGCCAGCTCCAGCGACGTCTTGATAATGGAACAGAGGTAGGAGCCGAACCGGGATTCGGCCTGTGTCGGTTCGAGCGGGGCGCCGCGCACCTTGAACGGCAAGAGACCAGCCGCGTGTGCGATTTCCTCCGGGAAATAGACCTGGAAGTGGCCCACCACCTTGCCGCCGCGCTCACGCCAGCGGCGCACCGTGGGGAAGTCCACGTCTTCTACCAGCTCGCGACACGAAGCGAGGACATCCTCGAGCGGCAGGCCGGACCACGCGGTCGTCACGGGCATCATACGTGCCGCCACAGGGGCTGCCGTTTCTCGGTGAACGCGCGCAGCCCTTCCACCGCATCGTGTGTGGCCATCAGCTCGTCCAGGTAGATCCGGCCCGCCTCGCGCAGAGCCGCGTCGTGGGCGCCGCACCTCCCCCGAGCCGCGCGCAACACGCGCTTCGTCGCCCGCAACGCCGCGGCGCTGTGCCGGGCGATGCGGCGGGCTTCCTCCAGGCCCGCGGCGCCGACCGCGTCATCGGGCACGACGCGCGCCACGAGCCCTCCGCGGAGCGCGTCGGCGGCGGACAGTGCATCGCCCGTGTAGAGGACTCGCGACACGAGTGCCGGTGACAGGCGCTCTGGCAGCAACACGCACGCAGCGGGCGGCAACACTCCGAGCACGATCTCGGGCTGGCCGAAGCTCGCGCTCTCACCAGCAATAATCAGATCGGCCGGTTGGACCAGCTCAAATCCCCCGCCCAGACACTTGCCCCGCACGGCCGCCACCACGGGCACGGGGCACGCGTCCAGCGCGGCAATCGTCTCGAGAAACAACGGGATCAGACTGGCGTGCTGCGGCGGCAGGTGCTCGGCGACATCCGCGCCAGCCGAAAAGTGTTTCCCCGTGGCGGTCAGCAACACAACGCGGAGATCGGACTGCTGTGTCAGCGTCTGCAACTCCGCGCGGAGCCCACGCAGGACGTCGCTCGTCAGGATGTTGAGTGGGGGATGGTCGAGGATGATCCGCCCGATACCGGGCTCCGCCGCGGTCGCGATTGTCATGGTTCGGGGGCTCCGCCGCCCAGCAGCTGACCGCCGTCGATCGGCACCACGGCGCCGGTGATAAACCCTGCCGCGTCGCTGCACAGGAACCGCACCAGCGCTGCGACCTCTTCCGGCGTGCCGCAGCGGCCGAGCGGCGTCCGGGCGATGGCGCGATCCCGGAGCTCCACCGGCAGC
>DATFGN010000285.1:0-2647 GCA_035249405.1 Gemmatimonadales bacterium | reverse complement strand
GGCCAAGGCCAGGGGAATGGTTTCCTGTTGGATGGGGGTGGGGTGCTCGTATCCTTCTTCGAATACGGCACGAACCAGTTCGGGCGCGAGCCCGAGAGAGGCAAATGGCATACTGCCAAACTCCTTAGTACACACACGCGCACTCGTGGCAGACGGATTGTCGCCACTGAGAAAGTGTCGCTCTTCGTTTGAACCTGGGGAATGAGACCGGGCGTGTGTTCAGCGCCGGAACCCGCTCCTGAGCGGGACCGTCCTACGGAAGGATGCCAGCTCGCGGTTCGTACTACGGGCGGAAGTCTAAATGGAAGATCGGGAAAATGGAAGCGTTGGCAGGACACGGTAGAGGACGGTAGGAGTCTCCCCCAACCCGCTCCTACCGTCTCCTACCGTCTCCTACCGTCCCGTTGTGGGTTCCTGTCCCCACCACCACATCGTCGGCAACGCCTTCTGCCTCGGCCAGACTTCGTTCAGCGTCTCGCCTTCGTACAACCGCCCGTTCTTCATCACGTAGCGGATCTTCTCCGTGTTGTGAATGTCCTCGAGCGGGTTCGCGTCGAGCACGATCAGGTCCGCGAACTTGCCGGGCTCGAGCGAGCCGAGATCGCTCTCCATGCCGAGCGCCCGGGCGCCATCCATCGTGCCGACCTGCAGGACCTCATGGGTCGTCATCCCACCTGCCGCCATCGCCCACAGCTCCCAATGACAGCCCAGTCCATCGAGCTGGCCATGGCAACCCATGCCGACGTTGCCGCCGGCGCGGAGGATCGCCGCCGCGCTCGCCGCGATTCGCGGGAAGACGTACTGGTTGTCGCGGAACCACGACCGGCGCTCGGCGCGCTGGTCGATCTGCTCGTGCGGGACGAAGCGCCGGATCTTCGCGTTGTCGTGAATGTCGAAACGCTCGTAGAAGTAGTTCTCACTGAATGGGCCACCGTAAGACACCAACAGCGTCGGCGTATACGCGATCCCCGATTGCGCGATGAACTGCACCGCGTCCTGATATAGCGGCATGAGAGGATAGCTGTGCTCGTGGCCCGGGTAACCATCCAGGGCCTCAGTGAGGTTCATCTTGAAATCGAGTCCGCCCTCGGTGGTGGGCATCAGACCCAGCTCTTTGGCCGCCATGATCACCCATTGGCGCTGCTTGCGATTCCCCGTCATGTACATCTTGATCCATTTGGTGCCGTAGAACTCGCTGTAGCGGCGCAGCGCGTTGCGCGCCTCATCCAGGCTCTGGAAGTTTTCCTCCCAGAAGACCCCCGGGCCGGTATGGTAGACCCGCGGCCCGATCAGCTCACCCGTCTCCACCTGATCGGCGTAGGTGAGCACGTCGGTCGTGGCGGTTTGCGGATCGCGGGTGGTCGTCACGCCCCAGGCGAGATTGGCGAGATACACCCAGACCTGTGTCTCGTGGATCCCCCACGTCGGCCAGGGATGGGCGTGTACATCGATGAAGCCGGGGATAATGGTCTTCCCCGCCACATCGATCGTCCGGGCATCGGCTGGCGCCTGACAGGCACCGCGCGCCGCGACGCAGGCGATCCGGTTGTCCGTCACCACGACGTCGCCGCCTTCGATGACTTCATCCCCCTTCATCGACACGATCCGCGCCCCGCGCAACACCACGCTGCCGCGCGGCACGTCACGCGGCGCGCGAATCGTCACGTCGATGCGCGCCGGCTCGTACGCCGGCAGCTTGGCCAGAGAATCCACCCGCGCCTTGCCGACCGAGTCGGGCTTGTCCTTCGTCGCCTGTTTGAGGGAATCGGCGCGAATCGAATCGGTGCGCGCCTTGGCCCGCCCCAGTGAGTCGGCGGCCGCGGGATCGTAGCGGAAGAAGCTCCGTCCGATCGACCAGTATGCCGACTTCCCGTCCGCTGCCCAGCCGATGAAGTCGCCGCCGATGCGGGTGAGGCGGCGAACGGGAAACGTGGCCGACCCCGTATCGGAAACACTGATGGTCGGCGTTTCGCCGCCGATCTGCGGCAACATCACGATGTACACGTTGTTGCCGACCTGAGCGAGCACGCGATCGGTGTCGGGCGAGACGAGCAGCTCGTCCGCCGTATTCGGCTCAGACCCGGGACCGGGATACGTATAGCCGGTGACTTTGAGATAGGCCCGCCGGTCGGTGCCGTCGTAGCGCATCGAGACCAAGCCGTCCCCAGCATCATAGATGAACACACGGTTGGGATCGCGCGCGAAATGGGGCCGCCCCGAACCGCCCAGCGGCGTGATCCGTGTCGTGGCCCCACCCGAAGCGGGGACCCAGACGAGTTCGTACCCCGGGCCGAAGTGCTCCGTGATGCGCGGCTGGCGCGGTCCTTTGACGACGACGATCCGTTGCCCGTCAGGCGACCACACCGGGGTGTCGTAGAAGGCCGGATCGGGGGTGAGGCGCACCGGTGTGCCCCGTCCGTCCGCCTGCACCTTGGCGAGATAGCCCCCCTGCTCCGTCCAGGTCACGTACGTGATCCAGCGTCCGTCCGGCGACCAGGACGGCGCCTGCTCGTGCACCGTATCGCTCGTGAGGCGCCGTGGCGCACCGCCCGGAAGGTCCAAGACGTACAGTCGGTCGAGCGCGCTGAACGCGAGGCGACGGCCGTCGGGTGATGGGCTCGCGTTCCGGATCTGGCGCGCCAGCACG
>DATFGN010000284.1:0-3718 GCA_035249405.1 Gemmatimonadales bacterium | reverse complement strand
TGGAGATACGGGACGCACGCGGCGATCTCGTCATAGAGCGGCGTACGGTTCTGCGGCGGACGACACTTGACCACATTACAGATGTACACCTGATCACGGGACAGGCCGATGGCCCCGAGAATCTTGGTGAGCAGCTCCCCGGCCTGACCGACGAACGGACGCCCGGTCTCGTCCTCGGTGCGGCCGGGCCCCTCGCCGACACACACCAGGCGCGCCTGAGCCGGACCCTCACCCGGTACCGTCTTGGTGCGCGACTCACACAGCCGGCAGCGGGTGCAGGGCGCCACCAGCTCGGCGACCCCGGCGAGCGTGGTGACTTGCTGCAAGGGATCGGCTGTGAAGAGATCCCGAGCCGGCGGATCGAACGTCAGACCCGCCGGTGGCAGCTCGACCGGTTTGGCCGCGGGTGCCTTCGGCTCGGGGACAACGGACTCCGCCTGCACGGGTACCGGCGCCACTGCCTGTGGCAGCGGCACGGCGTCCGTTCCGAGGAGTCGTTGCTGTTCGAGATAGGCGCGCGCTAGTGCCCGCCCGTCGCTCACGTCAAATCGTGCTCCACCAAGTCGAGTATTCGTTGCGCCACGTCACGCTTGGTCTGCAGTGGCAGCTCGGTCGGAGCGCCCGACTTCGCGAGCAGCGTGACTTTGTTCGTGGTCACCTCGAACCCCGCACCAGGCTCTAGCGCGTCGTTCAGTACCACGTAGTCGAGATTCTTGTTCTTCAGCTTCTCCTGCGCGCGCTTCACTCCGTCGCCGGTTTCGAGCGCGAACCCCACCACCACACAACCCGCGGGGCGTTTGAGGGAGGCCAAGATATCCGGGGTCGGTTCGAGCGCCAGCGCGAGCCGCCCGCGGGTGCGAGGCTGTTTGCGGGTCGCGACCCGTGCCGGCCGGTAGTCGGCCGGGGCCGCCGCCATGAACAACGCGGCCGCTCCGGGCAGCGCCGACTGCAGCGCCTGCAGCATCTCGGCGGTGGACTCGACACGCACCAGCTCCACGCCTGCGGGCGCGGCGAGGGCCGTCGGTCCACTCACCACCACCACGTGGGCCCCGCGATCGCGCGCCGCCTCCGCCAGAGCGTAACCCATCCGGCCGCTCGACGGATTGGTGATCACACGCACCGGATCGAGATGCTCCCGCGTCGGGCCCGCGCTGACCACGACCTTGCGCCCCTGCCATGGGGAGTCGACGCCGAGCAGGCGCAGCGCCGCCACGAGGATCGCCTCGGGCTCGCTCATCCGCCCCGGGCGCTCGCTCGGACCCTCCGCCAGCGCGCCGATTTCCGGACCGACGAACACCCAGCCGCGACTGGCCAACGTGCGCACATTCGCCTGGGTGGCCGGGTGGGCATACATCGCGTCGTTCATGGCGGGGGCGGCCAGCACCGGACGCTCGCGGGCGAGGAGCAGGGCCGTGAGCACGTCATCGGCCATTCCCATCGCGGCGCGGGCGAGCAGCTGGGCCGTGGCGGGGGCCACGATGGCCAGATCGGGAGTTTTCGCGAGGCCGATATGCGCGAGGGCGCGGCTTCGCTCCCACAGCGAGGTCAGCACCGGCCGGCCGGTGAGCGCCTCGAAGGTGAGCGGCCGCACGAATTCGGCGGCGCCGGCGGTCATCACGACATCCACCGTGGCGCCCAGCTCCGTGAGGCGCCGGGCGAGGGTACAGCTCTTGTAGCAGGCGATCCCGCCCGACACGCCGAGGACGACGTGACGGCCGGCGATGCTCATCAACCTTCCTGCTGTCGCCGCCGCCGCACCAGCTTGTACTTCAGGTTCCCCTGCACCAGGTCACCCAGGGCGCGCGTGGTGAGTTTCTGCTCGAACTCGACGCTGCGGTCGCGCGGAAACTCGTTGACGAAGCGCGCGAAGCGCGCCGCGACGAGGACGCCGAGGTACTTGTTTTGCGTCTGATTCGCGACTTCTGCCGGTGTCACAATTCTCATCGATGCTCCTTTATGCTTGACTGCAAATGATGTGCTTCACTCTGAAGATCGCGAATCAACTCTTCGATCAACTTGATCATGTCCATCGTCCGGTGCTTCGCGATCTCGGGTTGGTCCACAATCTCTACTATCCGGGCGACAGCCAGATCCAGATCATCGTTTACCACAACATGATCGTACACGATCGCTGAGCGGATATCTTGACTGGCGATCTGAATCTCCTCGACCGCAATGCTAACTCGGCGCGCTATCTCAGACGAGGATTCTGTCTTGCGCTCTCGCAACCGCTTCAAGAGTTCACCCGCGGTGGGCGGGATCAAGAACACAGTGATTGCATTGCCCACGTACACCGACCGCACCTGCCTGGCGCCCTTCACCTCTATGTCAAGCAGAACATTGAGTCCTCGCTTGAGTACTTCCTCAACCTCCTTCTTCAACGTCCCGTACAGCTCCCCTGCGTACTGCGCCCATTCCAGGAATTCCCCCGCCTCTACTCGACGCTTGAATTCCTCACGGGAGATGAAGTGGTATGCCTTGCCTTCCCGTTCTCCAGGCCGCGGTTTGCGTGTTGTAGCCGAGACTGAGTAGCCGAACCGGTTCGGGTACCGCTCCAACAACGCCCGGGTGACCGCAGTCTTCCCGCCGCCCGAGGGCGCCGAGAGGATCACGACCTTCGGCGTCACTCCAGGTTCTCCAACTGCTCCCGAAACCGCTCCAGCTCCCCCTTCATGGCGATGACGGTCTGCGTGATCGTCGCATCGTTCGCCTTGGAGCCCATCGTGTTTGTTTCGCGCAGCAGCTCCTGCGCGAGAAAGCCCAGCTGCTTCCCGACCGCGGCGTCGCTGCGCAACGCTTCGCGACACGCCGCGAGATGCGTGCGAAACCGCACCAGCTCTTCACTGATATCCACGCGATCGGCCAGCAGCGCGATTTCCACGGCCAGCCGCTGCGGATCCACGCCGGTCCCGCCGGCGAGGGTCGCCACACTCTTGCGCAGCCGGGCCAGCTCGGAGGTCAGGCGCTCCGGCGCCCGCGCCTCGATCGCTTTGGCGCCCGCTTCCAACGCGGCCAGTCGGGCGGACAGGTCGTCGACGAGCGCCCGACCTTCGCGTTCCCGCATGGCGCGCACGTCGGCCGTCGCCCGCTCCACGATCGGTTCGACATCGGGCCACGTCACGGTGACGCCGTTGCTCGACACCGCCATCACATCGGGCAACCGGGCCACGAAGGCGAGGTCCGGATCGCCTTTCAACCGCAGCGATTTCTTGAGCCGTTTCAACGCCCCCAGCACCGCCCGCGCGCGATCCAGATCGACCGTCACATCGCCCGTCGCGTCCGGTGCCTCGACCCAGCGCGCCAGCACGGCGACATGACCCCGCACCAGGAGCGTCCGCAAGCGCTCGCGCAGCTCGCCTTCCAGCATCGCGAGGTCGTACGGCAGCTTGAATTGCGAGTTGAAGTATCGGTGGTTGACGGTACGGATTTCGATCCGCAGCCGGCCACTTGCCACCTTGCCTTCAGCGGCGCCAAACCCCGTCATGCTTCGCGGCACAATCTTTAAAGCTAGCCGCGCAAAGCACTTAGGTCAATTCCTGAAAAACCACTGCACCCCGTAGTACTGCGCGTACTTCGGGTAGGATAGTCCCGTCACGTAGCCCGCGCGCATGCCATTGAAGTTGCGGGTCAACCAGTACGCCGTGAAGTCGGCGATGCGCAGCTGAATGTTCGTCTCGACGAATGAGGCAGGTCCCAGCGGCAGCTGCGCTGCGGCGGT
>DATFGN010000283.1:0-5297 GCA_035249405.1 Gemmatimonadales bacterium | reverse complement strand
TCTTCCGCCGTGGCGAGATTGCGCAGATCGGACTTCATCGACGCGATGTACGCCTTCTCCTTCGTGTTGACGAACTTCGGGATCGCGATAGACGCGAGAATCCCGATGATCACAACGACGATCAGGAGCTCGATCAGCGTGAATCCACGTCGTGACTGCACGGTGTGTACCCTCCGGGGCGTCCAGGGTCGGCCTAGCGCCCGCCTATAGTTATGACCGGAAGGGCATTTCGCAAGACTCATGCTCAACCTTTGGCATCTACCCAATCCTTTCCCACACCGACACTTACGACCAGTGGAACGCGCAACTTGGCAGCCCCCTCCATATGGCGTTTTACGAGTTCCATGGCGTGTGGGGACTCGGACTCCGGCGCCTCCAATACCAGCTCGTCATGCACCTGCAACAGCAGTCGGGTCGTCATTCCTTCTGCCCGGAGCCCGTCATGGAGGCGGATCATGGCCAGTTTGATGAGATCCGCCGCAGATCCTTGGAGCGGTGAGTTGGTGGCGGTACGCTCGCCAAACGCGCGGATATTGAAGTTCCGATCCTTCAACTCGGTGATGTAGCGCCGCCGGCCGAACAACGTCTCGACATACCCTTTCTCGCGCGCCGTGGCGATGGTGCGGTCCAGCCAGGCGCGCACTCCGGCGAAGCGCTCGAAGTACTGTCGGATGAATGACTTGGCGTCTTCCTGCGTGATGCCCAGCTGCCGGGCCAGGGCAAACGCCCCCTGCCCGTAGATCGTGGCGAAGTTGATCGTCTTGGCGCGGGCGCGCATGTCGGCTGTCACTTCCTGCTGCGGGACTCCGAAGATCACTGCGGCCGTTTGACGATGGATGTCTCCGCCTCGCTCGAAGGCCTCGACGAACGCCGGGTCTTCCGAGAAATGGGCCAACAGGCGGAGCTCGATCTGGGAATAATCCGCCACGAGCAGCTGGAAGCCCGGCGCCGCGATGAACGCGCGTCGGATTGATCCGCCGCGTTCCGTCCGCACCGGGATGTTTTGCAGGTTGGGATCGACGGAGGACAAACGGCCCGTCGCGGCGCCGACCTGATTGAAACTGGTATGAATGCGGCCGGTTCGCGGGTTGATGTAAGACGGCAGCGCGTCTATGTAGGTGGACTTCAACTTCGCCAGCTCTCGATACTCCATGAGCAGCCGGGGGACCTCGTGACCCATCCCGGCCAGCTCCTCGAGAACGTCGACGTCGGTCGACGGCCCGGTTTTGGTCTTCTTGAGGACGGGGAGCTGCAGCTTCACAAACAGCAACGAGCGCAGCTGAGGAGTGGAGTTCAGGTTGAACTCCGTGCCCGCCGCGGCGTAGAGCCGACGTTCGATCGCGGCCAGCTCCACGGCAAACTCCCGGGACAGCGTCCCCAGCCGCTCGCGATCCACCAGGACTCCGGCCCACTCCATGTCCGTCAGTACGGGCACGAGCGGCATCTCGATGCTCTCGAGCAGCGGCTGCAGCCGGTGGTCGGCGAGCTCGCCGGCGAGCGCTGTGTGGAGTTGGAGAACGGTCTCGCTGACATCGCAGCTGTACCGCGCCGCTTCGGCCATCGGCACCGCGGAAAACGACCGCTCGGCCCGGCCTCGCCCGACCAGCTCCCCATGGGTTCGGATGCGACGTGCCACCCGCTCTCGCGCGAGCTCGTCCAGAGCGAACGAGCGGCGACCGGGATCGAGTACGAACGCCGCCAGCATGGAATCGTAGGTCACTCCGCGCAGCTCGACGCCGACACGCCGCAACACCAGCCAGTGGTGCTTCACGTGATGGGCGGCCTTGGCAACCGTCGCATCGGTGAGCAGGTCCCGCAGGGGCTGCAGGCTGTCGCTCGGCAGCGCCGGCAGATTGCGGGGTTCCTCGCCACCCGCGAGCGGCCCCTCCGGCGCGACGTGGGCGAAGGGCAGGTACCAGGACCGATCGGGCGCCACCGCCAGCGATAGACCGACTAACTCCGACCGCAGCGGGTCCGTCGACGACGTTTCCGTGTCGATGGCGACGAGCGGGGCGGCGCGACAGGCCGCGATGACCGCCGCGAGCTGCGTGGGATCGTCGAGCATCACGGCCGGTCGATCGGCAGCGGGTGCGGCCGGTGCGGCCGACGCGGCGACGGTTTCCGAGTCTGGAGGTGCTTCGGGCGGTCCCGGGTTCGGACCCAACTCCGAGAGTTTGGGAATCAGCGAGCGGAACTCGAGCTCGATGAACAACCGCTCCAGCTCTGCCGTATTCGCCGCCGCGACGCGCAGGGCGGCGAGATCGAGCTCCACCGGCACGTCACGCCGAATCGTGACCAGTTGACGCGACAACTTCGCGTCGTCCACGTGAGCGAGCAGCGCCTCTCGCGCCCGCTTTCCGGGCCACTCCGCCGCGTGGTCGAGAATCCCGTCCAGGGATCCATGGGTGCGCAGCAGCTCGAGGGCAGTTTTTTCGCCCACACCCTTGACGCCGGGGATGTTGTCGGAGCTGTCGCCGACGAGGGCGAGGTAGTCCACGACCTGCCCCGGCGCGATGCCGAACCGCTCACCCGCATTGCGTTCGTCCACCCAGGTTTCTTCGACGGCCGCCTGGCCGCCGCGCCCGGGGTTCAGCAAGGCGACGCCCGGCCCGATGAGCTGGTAGAAGTCCTTGTCGCCGGAAACGATGACGGCCTGGAGACCACGACCGGCCGCGGCGACAGCCAGGGTGCCGATCACGTCATCGGCTTCGAATCCGTCCACGCCGAGCACAGGAACGTGAAAGGCGGCGAGCAGCTCCCGGATGCGCTCGAGTGAACGGTCGAAATCCCGTTGCAGCTCCTCGCTCAGTTTCTCCCGCGTGGCTTTGTACGCCGGGTACTCCCGATGCCGGAATGACCGTCCCACGTCGAGGACCCACGCCAGGTAGTCCGGCGCATACTTCTGCCGCAGGCGCAGCAGGAAATTGGTGACGCCCCAGGCCGCGGAGGTGTTTTCGCCGCGTTGGGTCGTCAGGGGCCGCGCGATCATCGCGAAGAAGGCCCGGTAGATGAGCGCGTAGCCGTCGACGAGGAACAAGCGCTCCGGCGGGGGGCCCGGCATGGAGCGAAAAGATAACCCACAGAAACAACGACCCCGCCGGAAGGTCCGGCGGGGTGGCGACCAGCGGAGGTGAGGTGGGACTAGGCGCGCATCACGTTGGAGGCGTGGAGACCCTTGTCACCGGTTTTTACTTCGAACTCCACGACGTCGCCTTCGGCGAGCGTCTTGAAGCCGTCCATCTGGATCGCGGAGAAATGCACGAACACGTCTTCACCACCATCCTGCTCGATGAATCCATAGCCCTTCGCGTCATTGAACCACTTCACCTTTCCCTTTGCCATGCGAGCCGCCTCCTGCAAAGTTGGACGCTCGGATGCCAGCGAATAGAAAAGGCAGTGGATTGAAAGGCTTGTCAAGCGAGGATCAGCGGCTCACCAGATACAACGCGCGATACAGCTCGCGGTTCCGCAACACCGAGCGCACGTAGCCGCGCGTCTCTTGATAGGGAATCTGCTCGATGAATTGATCGGCATCTTCGGCGCCCGGCTTAGTCAGCCAGCGAATCACCGGAGCGGCGCCGGCGTTGTACGCCGCCACCGCCACCTCGACGCGCCGGAATCGCTTGATCAGCGCGGCCAGATGCGACGCGCCGAGATGCAGGTTCAGATCCGGGACCGTGAGCCATTCCGGCGCGAAGGCGACGTTCAGGCCGCGGGCGGCCTGCGCCGCGGTGCCCGGCATGAGCTGCGTCAGCCCGCGGGCGCCGGCGCGCGAGAGCGCTTCGGAGTCGAACGTACTTTCCTGGCGCACGATGGCGGCGAACAGCGCCGGATCGAGCCCGAATTCATGCGCTTCCGCCTCGACCGCCGCACGGCGCGGCCAGGGGAAAATCGCGCGCAGGACACGGGCGTCGTTCGGCGCCCGGGGCGCCGCGTTCCAACCCAGACGCACGGCCGCCGAGCCCCATCCACGCGCCGACAGGCCCACGCTCCAGGCCAGCAAATCATCCAGCGATTGTGGGGACCGGTTCAACAGGGCTCGCACCTCGAGGTCCGCTTCGGTATCGAGTCCGGCGAGCAGCAACGTGTCGAGGCGCGCCAGACCGGAATCGGCCATGGCCGTGCGCTGGGCGCTGTCGGGGGCGATGAGGAGTGGCGACATGCCGGCCACCCGCCGCGCGTGGACCCCGTAGTACCCGATCGAGTCCTCGCGGGCGAGCGCTCGCCACAAGGAATCGGCACTGACCGTGTCGCCGCGCTCGCGAGCCAGCCGGGCGAGCCAGTACCGGGCCGCCGCCCGTTGCACGCCACCGACGGCCGTCTCGACCGCGTACAGCCGCGCGGCACTATCGCTCGCGCCGCGGCGGTGGGCGGCCGCTGCGAGCCGGAAACGCGCCAGGGATGAGCGTGGGTCCACTGGATAGCGTCGTGTCAGCTCTGCCAGCCACCGTTCAGATCCCGCCGTATCGCCACGATCGGCAAGGTGATCGCCGAGCAGATACAGCGCGGTCGGTGCCGCCGTATCGGCGGGATAGGTCTGGGCGAATCCCGCGAGGGCTTCAGGCGCACCACGATCGGCCAGGCGCAGTAGCGTCCGGGCTCGCCGGTACAACGCCAGCGCCGTCCACGCGTTGTCCCGTGCGGCGGCGCGATAGGCGACTTCCGCGTCGCGATAGCGGCCCAGAGATGTGTTCAGCTCGCCGAGAAGCACCCAGGCCGCGCCACTTGAGTCTCCCTGCGCGATCGCCCGGGTGACCTGATCGCGCGCCTCAGCCGCGGCTCCGTGGGTCCGGAGCGCGCGCGCCAAGGCAATGCGCTCGTACGGTACGCGTGGCGGCAGGGGTCCGTGGGCGAGCAGCACGCCGGTCGCGGCATCATCGGACTGAGGCGCCCGGATGAACAACCCGTACAACTCGTCACGCGCCCCGACTGTGTCGCCCCATGCCAGCGCCAGCTGTGCACTGAACAACGATTTGCCGGCCTCGCGATAGGCGCGGCGGGCGGCCTGCGTGTCTGCTGCGGCGAGCAGGGCCGCCGCGCGGGCGGCCGTCGCCTCACGGGCGACGACCGGTGGGAGCCCGATCAGCAGGCGTAACGACTGGGTCGTGTCCCGTCGGACCCGCGCTTCGCGCAGCTTGAGCCAGGGCTGGATCGCCCCCAGGCCGGTGGAGCGCGCGGCCGCGTAGTACGTGGCCGCACTGTCCAACCGTCCGGCGGCCTCGAACGCCATCGCGGCGCGCACTGCCAGGAGGCTCGCAGTCGGTCCACGGGTGTGTTCCCGGGCGGCCACAAACCGT
>DATFGN010000282.1:0-3750 GCA_035249405.1 Gemmatimonadales bacterium | reverse complement strand
CGCGTTTTGGATTCTCGCTGCAGGCCATCTTCAAGCCGTACGACGCGCCCGGAAACTTCATTTCCTGCACGGTGCGGGCCGGAACCAGTTTCAGAATCGCGCTGCGCCCGCCGATCAGATTGGCCGAGCCGGGGAGGGCCTGGATCGTCGTGATGCCACCGGCGATCGCGAGCGGTATCTGGGGGTCCTGCGGCCAGAAGGAATGCTCGGCCCAGACTTCGGCGGTGACCGGATTGGTCGCTTCGTTGCCGTCGGATTCCGCATCGGTGCCCGGGGCAGCGTAGACGCCGAGGTGGGAGTGCGTGTCGATCACCCCTGGCGTCACGAACTTCCCCGTGCCGTCGACGACCACGGCATCGGCCGGAGCGTCCACCGTCGCCCCCACGGCCACGATGCGCCCGTCGCGGAGCAGGATCGATCCGTTCGCAATCTCCTGGCCCGCGGCGGTCATGATGGTCGCGTTGCGGATCACGACCGGCGGATTGGGATGCCGGTGGTAGGTCGACGGGTACTGCGCGCGCATCACGCTCGTCGACTCGGGCCCGGCCGCGGCGGCGGGCGTCTGGGTCGCGGGGCGGCCACTCGCCGTCGCACAGGCGACGCTCAAGGGCAGGATCAGCAACCACACAGGTCGCATGGGATGAATCTCCTTGGGGGTCGCCAGCCTACTTCACGAGCTCGAACTGAAATGGAGCACCGACCAGCTCGATCTTGACGATACGGCGCGGCGTGTCTTTCGCCACCGACATCACGATCGGTACCTGGCCGCCGGCGATGTCCAGGCGGAAGGTCTGAAACGTCCCGGCGGGGACCGTCACGGCACCGCCGTCCGCCACCTTAATCTGCATCACCGTCGTTCGGTTCTGTCCCGACTCGAAAATGCTCACATTGAAGGTCTGCCCAGGAGCCAGTGGCAACGCCGCGATGATCGTATTCAGGGCGTTGTCGTCGTAGGTCCCGGCGACGAGTGCCGTGTCGATATCGGTTGTCTTCGGGGTGCCCGACTGCTGTGGAGCGACGGACCGTCCCTTGACCCGGCCATCGGCATACGTGAGGTGCGTTTCCGCTGCCTGGCCGGCCTGCATGCCGGTCTGATCCACCTGGGACACGGTCAGGTCGGCGGGGTTGAAGCGCACGGTCGTGTTCTGTTGCACCGCGCCACCGCCGATCTGGGTCTGCTCGGTATAGACGATAGAATCGGCGCTGACGGCCCAGCGAGTCACCATCGCGCCGAGCGGGCGTCCTTGAATGACAACCTGGAAGCTGTCGCTGCGCGACACGATCTGGGCGCGATCGAGCGTGGGCGCGCTGGCCGTCGGATGCAGGTCGGCGAGTGTGATGGGCTTGGCGTCGATGTCGACGAGCCGGACGGGGGCGATGGCTTTGAGGCGATCGTGGAGCTGCTCGGCATCTCCCACGACCACGATCGTGAGCGCGCGGCGGTGATAGGTCCGGGCGGCCGCGGTGCGCAGCTGCAGCTTCGACACGGCCGCGAGTCGCTCGCGATACAACCGCACGTAGTCCGGACCCAGGCCCAACAGGCGGGCGTTTGCGATCACGGACGCGACTTGCTGCGGCGTCTCGATCGTCAGCGGGAACGAGCCGACCAGGAAGCCCTTCACGTTGGTGAGCTCGCTGTCGGGTACGAGCTCCGTGCGCATGCGATCGATCTGGTGCAGCATCTCCACCAGTGCGCTGTCGACGACTTCCGTGCGGCCCTCGAACGTCGCTTCGAAGTCGCCGATCCCGCGCTTGCGGTCCAGCCGCGCATACGATCCGTACGTCCAGCTCTTCTGCTCGCGCAGAATCAGAAACAGGCGCGCGTCGGCGCCACCGCCCAGAACCTGAGTGGCGACACGGGCAGCGTAGTAGCCTGGATCGGTGGGGAGAAACGTCGTGTTGCCGAGGACGACGTTGCCCTGTACCGAGCCGGGGCGGTGCACGAGCAGGATGTCCGTGCCCGACCGTGCGGGCGGCGCGGGCGCCGCTGCGACGACGGCGGGTACGCCGGTCCAGCCGCCAAAGGCCTTCCGGGCCAGAGCCTGGGCCCTGGCGAGGGTCACATCACCGGTGATGACCAGCAACGCCCCGCTGGGTCGCACCCGCGTCGCCGCGAATCGCTTCACGTCGCTCTGGCTGATGGCCCCGTAGGATGTGGTGGTCGTACTGCGCCCGTAGGGGTGGCGGCCATACACCTCACGCGCGAAAAACCGCGCGGCCACGTTCTCAGGTTGGGACAACGCCAGGGCAAGCGCCGAGAGCGCCTGCGTCCGCGCCAGCTCCAGCTCGTCGGTCGGGAACGTGGCCCGGCGCGTGACATCACCCAGAAGGTCGAACGCGAGGTCGGCGTGGTCGCTCAGGATGTCCAGCGAAACGGTGAGAAAGTCATCTCCCGAGCTGGCACCCAGGGTTCCACCTACGCCCTCGATCGCGGCGGCGATCTGCTCGGCGGTTCTGGTCGGCGTGCCCTTGGTGAGCAGCTGGGCCACCAGCTCTGCGGTGCCTTCCTTGCCCGACGGGTCGTAGATGGCGCCGGCCCGAAAGCTGAGATTCACGGAGATGATCGGCTGCTCGTGATTCGCCACGACGAGCAGGGTCATGCCGTTGGGGAGCGTGACCTCCTGGAACGGCGGGAACCGCACCGGGGCGAGCCGTGCGGCGGCGGGAGGCGTGCTGGGAAACGTATCCTGAGCGCCGAGGGAAACCGCGAGCGCCCAGAGCAGGCCGGTCATTGTCCACCTCCCTCGGCCGGAGCCGCTGGTCGCACGATGAGGATCACGGCATTGGCGGGGTCGAGGTACTTGGTCGCCACGCGGCGGATGTCGTCGTTGGTCACGGCCAACACCTTGTCCAGGTCCGTGTTGATGTCCTCGAGGTTCGCGTGGAACATCGCGTAGTGTTGCAGCTCCTCGGCTTTATTCAGAACGGTTTCCCGGGTCTCGATGAAGCGGGCGCGAAATGTCGCCTTCGCCTTGGCCAGCTCGTCCGCCGAGATCCCGCTGGCGCGAATCGTGTCGATCTGGGCCGCGAGCAGCGTGTCCAGGTGATCGATGGCGACGCCTTGGTTTGCGACGCCGAATGCATAGGTCGTCCCGGGTCCACGTCGGCTGCTCGCAATTCCCGAACCGGCGAACAGAGCAGCCTTCTCGTGACGAACGATCGTCACATTCAGTCGGGAGCTCTCGCCTTGCCCGAGAATGATGTTCATCAACTCGATCGCCGGAGTGTCCGCATCATCGTGCGTGGGAATGCGGTACAGGCGCACCACGGCCGGGAGGTTGGCATGCGGGTCGGAGAACTCTCGCCGCATCGTCCCGGGGCTGAGCTGGTACTGGCAGGTCACCGTCGGCGGGGCCGGATGGGTGGGAATGCCGCCGAAGTACGACTGCACCAGCCGTCGCAGCTCGACCGGGTCAAAGTCCCCCACCACGGTGAGCGTTGCGTTGTTGGGAGCGTAGTAGGTGTCGAAAAACGCCTGCACGTCGCCGACCTGGGCCGCGTTGAGGTCGGCCATGTCGCCGATCACCGTATGGGCGTAGGCGAAGCAGGCGGTACTGTCGTACGGGAGCGTCAGTCCGTCGGTGAAGGCCTTCGCATAGGGCTGGTTGTCCACGCCGAGTCGGCGCTCTTCCTTCACGGCCTCGCGCTGGTTGTCCACGTTCTCCTGGGTGATGGCCGGCGCCCGCATGCGATCGGCCTCGAGGAAGAGGACCATGTCGAGCTGGTTGGAGGGAACCTGCTCGAAGTAGA
>DATFGN010000281.1:0-4982 GCA_035249405.1 Gemmatimonadales bacterium | reverse complement strand
CTGAGCCTTTTCGAGGCGGGCCACCCGTTGGGTCATGGCTTCGACCGACTCCGTCAGCCGCTGAGCTTCTCCCTGCAGCCCGTCCACGCGAGCAGCCTGCGGCTCGATCTCGGCGACCCGCTCGACCATGCCGCCGAGCTGCGCGGCCAGCCGGTCCGCCCGTGCCTGCATGTCGCCCACCGCGCGGCCCGACGCTTCGAGGGCCTTGAAGCGGGTTTCCATCTCCGACAATGCGCCGCGCAGCCCGATGATGCGCTGCTCGACGGCGACGAACCCCTCCTGCTCGAGCTCGAAATGCTTGACCGCGCGCTGCACATCGTCCCGCAAGGCCGTCAGCCGGCCGCGCAGATCCTGATCGGCGCGAGCAATCTCGTCGTGACCGGTGGCGATGTCGCGCGTGCGCGCCTGCAGATCGCCGTGCACGGCCTGGAGCTCACCCACGCGGGTCTCCAGCTCGCCGAGACGCTCCGCATGTTCTTCGTGCCGGCGAATCTTCGCGTCGATGTCGCGCAACACGTCGTCCAGCCGGTTCGCGCTCGCAAGCGCGCGGTCCACGACTTCCCGTTGCGATTCGAGCGCGGAAACTTTCTGCGTCACGTAGTCAGCCAGCGCCTTGAGGGTGCCGAGCTGGTGCCGCGTCTCGGCCGCACCGGCGGCCGCGTCGTCGAGATGGGCGAACGCCTGCTCGAGGCCCGTGACCCGCGATTGCGCTCCCGCAATGGCACTGGTTACCTGCTGTTGCCGTTCCTCGAACGTCTGCAGCCTGGCGGCGGCCGCGTCGCCGGCGCGATGCTGCTCGTCCTGACGCGTGCGCGCGCGATCCAGGCTCTGGCTCAGGTCGCGCAGCTGTCCGCTGAGCGCATCGGTGTCGCTGCGCAGCGCCGGAAAGCCACTGCTCATTGTGACCAGACTGTTCACTTCGCCCTTCAGGGCCAGCGCGCCGTCCAGCGCGCCCCGCAGCTGCTGCACTTCGGTCCGCAGCTGCTTCGCGTCCTGCGCCATGTGCTCGAGCTGCGTCTCGGTACGCCGCTGGGTGCGGGACACGACTTCGGTCTGCTCATCCAACGTGGCCAGCACCGGAACGAGCCGCTCCAGGGCTTTTACTCGCGACTGGACCTCCGCCACGATGCGCTGCGCGTCGGCGATCGGTTGTGTGAACTGGGCCAGCTGTTGTGCCGATTCCTTGGCATTGGCGGTTGACGCATCGAGCGCGGTGCGCTCCTGTCGCAGCTGGCCGAGGACGGTTCTCAATTCTGCGGGAAGCTCTTCGAGCTTTACATCGTGTCCGAGGAGGTGCTTGAGCGAGACCATGATCATCCTTCGAGGAGTGAGCGCCGGGTTGGTATCCGGCAAGCGTCATGCCGCGTACGAGTTAGCGCGTTAGCGCTGATGGGGTCGCAGGTTACGAATGGGGCCGTCGCCGCCGCTCGCGACGCGGGTCTCGCCTCTCACTGGATGGGTTGCAGAATACGGCGCGTGAGCGAGGTCACGGAGCAGCGGGTCACATGCAAACCGGCTGTAATTACGTAGATGAACGCGACGTTCTTTCAAGACCCGCTTCGGGAACTAGCTCGCCATCATCGCGGCCTTGGCGGCTGCGATCGCTTCCTGGGTGCCTGCCAGCGCCAACACATCACCCTCACGGAGCAACTCCTGTGCGGTCGGGACGATCACCCCGCCCGCTGAGCGCGTGACTGCCAGCACCGTGGCGCCCGTGCGTCCACGCAGGTTCAACTGTTTGAGCGTCTTTCCGATGGCAGGGCTGCTGGCGGCGAGTCGTACCGCGGTGAGCGCTCCCAGCCCCGGCAACACCTCGTGGACGCGCTCGAGCGTTTCGCTGTCCGCTGCCGTCACGGCGGGGCGACGGGACTGCGCAGTGAGACTCTCGAGGACGACCTGCGCCCCGGCGCGGACATGGCCCTGCAAGTTCGTCGCACTGCGCCAGAACGTCACCCACAGCGCGAGGACGACCAGCGCGAACACGGCGATTCCCGGCAGCGCGGGCAGGAACGGCTGGGTCAGCGCCAGGAGCGGTGCGCCGACGAGCAGCACACTCGCCATCTGGATCGTGACCAGGAGCATGCGCCGAGGGGCAGCAGCGAAATCAACCCGCTGGCCGGGCTCTTTCGGCAAGGCAAGACGCGCGAGCCGCACGCCGAGTCGCTGGCTCACCCGTATCACCCCGAACGCGAACGGAGCGGCAAGGAGAAAGGCACCGGTAATGACGAGGCTGCGCGCCACACCGTCGGACACGCCGAGTCGGTCTCGCGCGAACGCCCCGATGTTGTCGATCGAAGCCGCGGTGCCGACGATTAGTGCCGCGATGAGCGCGGCATCGAGCACCAACAGGCGCAGTAGCCGGCGAATCTCGGCAGCGGTCGCCCGACGCGGCCGGGAACGCAGGTCTTCGAGCCAGGTCCCGTACAACGTGGTGAACGTCTGCAGTGGCCGCGGCAGCTTGCGGTCGATCCAGTTGGCGACTGGTTCCGCGGCGCGGATCAGCCACGGTGTGAACAGCGTGGTCAGCGCCGAGACCGCGACCGCGACCGGATAGAGAAACGCGCCGGTGGCGTGCAACGCCAGGCCCAGACCGGCGATGATAAAGGAGAACTCCCCGATCTGAGCCAGGCTCAATCCGGCCTGCACCGAGGTGCGCAGGCTGTTACCCGTCAGAAAGGCGCCCAGGGACACCCCAAACAGGTTGCCCAGCACGACGGCCGCGCTGAGCACGAACACCGCCCCCCAGTGGTTGGCGACCTGCACGGGGTCGATCAGCATCCCGACCGATACGAAGAACACGGCCGCAAACACGTCGCGCACGGGCCGCACCAGGTGCTCGACCAGCTGCGCTTCACCCGATTCCGCCACGAGCGAGCCCGCGATGAACGCGCCCAGCGCGACCGAGTATCCGAAGGATTGCGCGAGTAGGGCGACCCCGAAACAGATCCCGATGCTGGCAATCAGCGTCGTTTCGGGACGATTGAGTCGGGTAATGGCGCGCATCGCGCGCGGGACGACCAGCAGGCCGACGGCGATCAGACCGACCAGAAAGGCCGCGAGCCGACCGATCGTCGCCACCAGTGGGCCGGGTGCCAGGCCCGTGCCCGTGGCCACTGCCGTGAGGATGGCCATGAGCAGGATGGCGATCAGATCTTCGACGATCAGGATGCCCACCACCAGCTCGCGCAGCTTCCCGGTGATCCCCTGCTCCTCGAACGCCTTCACGATGATGGTGGTGCTCGCGATGGCAATGATGGCGCCGGTGAACAGGCTCTCGAGATCGGTCCAGCCCAGCAGGCGCCCGATCGTGAATCCGAGCCACAGCATGATGCTGGCCTGCAGTAACGCAATGAGTCCCGCCGACGGCCCCACGTCAGCCAGCTTGCGGAAGGTGAATTCGAGACCGAGCGAAAACATCAGCAGGATCACGCCCAGCTCGGACAGCGTCTGGACCACGACCGGGTCCGCCACCAGCGGGATCGGGACATGGGGTCCGACGATAAGGCCGGCGATGATGTAGCCGAGCACCACCGGCTGGCGCAGCCGTTGGAATACCACCGTCGTGAGGGCGGCGACGGCGAGGACGATGGTCAGCGATTGCAGGAACTCGTGGGCGTCGTGCATGCTGGGCGCCTCTCGAGGGACGAGCCGGACGGTCTGAAACGCGGTGCGCTAGGGATTTACGACGACGCTGTACCGGAGGGAAGGCCTGGGATACCGGACCTCTCTCTTACTCCGTGAGTATTCAAGGGCAAGTGCGGGCCAGGGAGGGACGGGCATGTCAGCGATACCGAGGCTGTGTCTCGCCATCGGACTATTGCAGGGAGTCGCTGCCACTGAGGTCGCGGCCCAGTATTTCGGCCAGAACAAGGTCCACTACCAGACCTTCGACTTCAAAGTGCTCAAGAGCGAGCACTTCGACATCCACTATTACCCGGCCGAGCGAGACGCGACCCTGATCGCGGCTCGCATGGCCGAGCGGTGGCGGTCGCGGTTGACCCAGTTCCTTGCCCACGATCTCACGGGGCGTCAGCCGCTGATCCTGTACGCGGCCGGCCCGCAGTTCCGCGAGACCAACGTGATCGCGGGTGATATCGGTGAGGGGACCGGAGGCGTCACGGAAGCCTTGCGGCGCCGGGTGGTGCTCCCCTTCGCCGGGCCACTGCGGGAAACCGACCATGTGATCGGTCACGAGCTGGTCCACGCTTTCCAGTATCAGATCACGAGCAAAGCCGGACTCTCGATCGAGCGCATCCCGGGCGCGGCCGCCCTGCCGCTCTGGTTCATCGAAGGCATGGCCGAGTACCTCTCCCTCGGCCCGGCCGATCCCCACACCGCCATGTGGCTGCGCGACGCCGCTACCCGCAAACTGCCGACCATCGGCGACCTCGAGTCCTCGCGGTTCTTCCCCTATCGCTATGGCGAAGCGTTGGTCGCCTACATCGCCGGCCGGTTTGGGGACGCCGCGCTACGCAATCTCCTGGTCACCGCCGCGAAGCGCCGCGACATCCGGCGCGCCATCCCCGAAGTGCTGCACGTCACCCCGGAGCAGCTCGCTGCCGATTGGCACCAGGAGATCCGCACGGCCACTACCGCCGTGGCGGCCCGGACGGACTCCGCCGCCCGGTACGGTCGCCGCCTGGTACGGATCCGGGATGAGCCAGGCAGCTATGACGTCGGGCCGGCGCTGAGCCCCGATGGCCGGTGGATCATGTTCCTCTCCGACCGCGACCTCTTCTCCATCGATCTGTTTCTGGCCGACGGGACGACGGGCAAAGTCGTGCGGCGCATTACCGAGACCGCACTGGATCCGCACCTGCAGAGTCTCGAGTTCATCTCTTCCGCCGGGGCGTGGGATCCCACCGGCCGCCGGTTCGCGTTCGCCGGGGTCAAGGGCTCGCGGCCCGTGCTCGCCTTCTATGACGTGGAACAGGAACGCATCGTCCGCGAACTGAAGCTCGAGCACCTGGACGAGGCCTTCA
>DATFGN010000280.1:0-11392 GCA_035249405.1 Gemmatimonadales bacterium | reverse complement strand
AGGATCTTGGTGCCGTCATTGTTGAACGTCGCCGAATGCCAGAAGGAGAAGTTCGAGTCTGCCGCCGCGCCGATCCGCCGCGGGTTGACCGGATCGGTGATGTCGAGCAGCAGTCCGTACCCGCCACATGCTCCTCCGGCCCGGCCGATCGCCGGATAAACGGTGATGTCGTGGCATTGCGTTGGCCCGGTACGCGTACCGGTGCGGCGCCGCCGTGCCTCCTGCATGCGCACGATCAGATCGGGGATGGCCGCTCGCAACGCGGCGCTGTCGGCCGCGGTCGCAGCGCCGCCCGAGTCCCCGCGCGCCCGTGCGATGCTGTCGAGCAGGGGTTTGATGAAGCCCTGTCCCAGCACCTCTTCCCGGCCGTTGATCGTAGCCGTGAAGGCGCCCCGGGCGCGCGCGGCCTCGACTTCGCGCCGAGCGGCGGCGATGTCCTCCGGAGCCTCACCGTGCCGGGCAGGCGCCGTCAGGTCGTTGAAGATCCGGGGCGAGCTGACGATGTGGGCTTGCTCGGGTGCGGCGAGGGGAACCTGAATGACTTCGATCCGGAACAGCGCGCTGTTCGGATTGGAGTCCGGGGATGCGGCGGAACAGCCCGGGAGCTCGTTGGGGGATCGGACCGGCGCCGAACCCGACACATAGATGTACACGTTCGCGGTGTCGCTTGGGGCGGTCACCACGGTGTGTGTATGGGAACCGCGGCACGTCTGCACGTTGGTGATGTAGCGCGGATGCGCGACGTCGGTGATGTCGAAAATCCGAATGCCGCGCAGCCGGTCGTGGCTCACCGTGTCGGACACCCCCTGCGTGCCACAGTCGATCCGACCGTTGAGGGCTTCGCCCGAGACGAACATCAAGCGGCGGAACACCGAGACATCGCTTTGCGAGCCCGGACACACGTACGCCGTGTGCAGGGTAGGATGGCTCGGATTCGAGATGTCCCAAACCTGATAGCCCGAGAAATTGCCCTGGATGACGTAATTGCCCACGAAGGAGAGATCCGAATTGATCAGCCGAAACTCCCCGGGGGTGTTCCAGTCGATGAACTGGGGTGACGGCGGGGTCCGCGAGACGACGCGGATATTCCAGGTGGCCTCGGCCGCGTTCATCCACCCAGCGCGCAATCCAATGCGCGGGTCCGGGCTGGGCGGTGTGGTGGAGAGGCTGGTTTTGGTCGTGGCACACGCCGCGATCGCGACGGTCAGGAATGTGGACAGTACGTGTACGGACGTGGGTGTTCTCACTGGACCAGGACCTCGGTGTGGGCAGGGCGAAACCGGCACCAGGCGGCGGTGAGTAAGGTGCCGTACCCGAGAATGAGTGGAAGAAAGAACGCCAGCTTCGGAACGTCGAGTGGTGACAGACCGCGCAACGTGATCAGGACAAGGATCAGCCAAAACAACATCCCCCGGATGATCCGGTTCCCCGGAACCAGCGCCCGCATGCCGGCGAAGATCAGACTGCCGATGACGCCGGATATCGCTCCCAGGAATACCACGGTGGTCGTTCCACCGATCGTAAACCCGGGTGCGCGTCCCTGGACGAGAGCGATTCCGCGCATCGCGAGGCGCCCGCCGATGCCGAGCACGATGGTGCCGATGGCCAACCCGAGCGCGGCGGCAAACAGCCAGTCCTTCCCCGACGGCCGACGTGAGTGCTTCAGCATGGTGGCTGTCCCTCCTCAACAGCAAAACTGGCCTCGCCGGAAGATGACAGGAAGGGCCGAGGCGCTTTGAGGCGTTTCCACAGGAAGGCTTCGAAGGCGCCTCGGCGCCGGGGCGTGAAGAACTCATCGGGCACCAGGGCCACGGCGGCCTCCAAGGTCACCCGATCGATCCGGGTCGCCAGGCTCTGATCCAGCTCGGTGAGCTGGGTCGCTCGACTGCGCAGCACGTGTCGCTCGAAGTGTGTCCATGGGGCTCGAGGGGCCTGCTCCGTCACGTGCGCCCAGTCGTGCTGAAAGCCAAGGCACGCCCCATGGTCGATGAGCCAGAGGCGTTCGTGCGACCACAACAGGTTCGGGTTGTGGATGGTCCGATCCGGATTGAGCACCAGCCCATCGAGCCAGACGATCGTCGAGGCCAGCGCCGGCTCCACGCGGGCCAGGTCGTCCGCGCGGAAGTCCTGCGGCTCCGGGAGCAGCTGAAAGCCGAGATTGAGTCCGGCGCTGGCGCGGACCAAGTCCAGCAGCTCGTCGCGGCGATCCTCGGAGTCGAGTCCTGGTGGAATCTCGATCAATACCCGGGCGGGAACGTTCAGGCCGAGGGCGTCGGCCAGGGCACCAACGATCAGCTCGGCGCGAAGAGATGCCGGTGCCTGAGCGGCGCTGCGCAGTTTGGTATAGAAGACGCCCGCCTCGGTTTCAGCGAGCACGGGCCAGGAGCTGCCCCGGTGGTCCGCTCTGAGAATGCGGCGCGCACGATACCTGTGCATTCCATGGATACGGTAACCCGACTTGGCTAGCGACGGACGGCGGCGGCGCGCTCCAGCAACAGGGACCGTTCGCGGTCGTTGCGCGTCAGCGCTGCCGCGCGCTCGAATTCGGCCCGGGCCTCATCGAAACGGCCGAGTTTGGCGAGAAAATCCCCCCGCACGCTCGGCAACAAGTGGTATTCGGTGAGGGCGGGCTCCGCGGTCAGGGCATCGGCGATTTCGAGCCCGGCGGCGGGGCCGAATGCCATGGCGTAGGCGACCGCCCGGTTCACTTCCACCACCGGAGACGGCATGAGCTGCGTCAGGGCGTCGTACAAGGCCGTGATCCGCGTCCAGTCGGTGTCCTCCGCCACCCGGGCCCGTGCGTGGCAGGCGGCGATTTCGGCCTGCAGAGCGTAAGGACCCATGGCCGCCCCGAGGCGCTCGGCTCGGGCGAGCGCCGTCAAGCCGCGACGGATGAGGAGTTGATCCCAACGCGAGCGATCCTGATCGAGCAGCAGGACGGGCTCCCCGCTCGGGCCGACGCGGGCGTGCAGCCGAGACGCCTGGATTTCCATCAGGGCGACGAGACCGTGGACCTCGGCTTCCCCCGGCATCAACTCAGCCAGTATCCGTCCCAGGCGCAGGGCCTCCTCGCACAACTCCGGCCGCACCCAATCGCCGCCGGCCGTCGCGGTGTACCCCTCGTTGAAGACGAGGTAGATGACCTCGAGCACCGACGACACCCGGGCCGCCAGCTCGGACCCACGAGGGACTTCGAATGGCACGCGGGCGGCCGCCAAGGTCCGCTTCGCCCGGACGATGCGCTGGGAGATCGTCGCCGTGGCAACGAGGAAGGCGCGGGCGATCTCCTCGGTCGTGAGGCCGCCGAGCAGTCGCAGGGTGAGCGCCACCCGGGCTTCCGTGGATAGCACGGGGTGGCAGGCGATGAACACGAGGCGTAATAAATCGTCACCCACCGGATCGTCCAACGCCGCATCGAGCTCGGGGACGGCCTGCTCCTGAAGATCCAGCAGGTCGTTGCCAATTTGCTCGTGTTTCTGCGCCAACCGCTTGGTCCGGCGCAGTTGATCGATGGCGCGCCGTTTCGCGGTGGTCATGAGCCAGGCCCCGGGATTGTCCGGCACGCCGGACTGGGGCCAGGTCTCGAGGGCGGCGACGAGCGCCTCCTGGGCCAGGTCTTCGGCCTGGCCCACATCGCCGACCATGCGGGTGAGCCCGGCGATGAGTCTGGCGGACTCGATGCGCCAGATGGCGTCGATGGCGCGATGGGTATCGAACGTCGTCATCGCTCGGCGAGTGCCGGCGCCTCATACAGCTGACGGATCTCGCATTCACCGTCGCCGCCGACAAAGGCGAGGAAGCGCTTGGTGATCTCGACCGCTTCCTCCTTCGAGCCCGCTCGGAGAATCGCGAACCCGCCGACCACTTCCTTGGCTTCGGTGAAGGGACCGTCCGTCACCGTGATCTTCCCGCCGCTGCTCCGGATGCGCGCGCCGAGGGCACTCGGGAGACAACCCTCGGTGGCGATGAGGACACCGGACTTCATCGACTCCTCGATGTACTGGCCCATCCGGTCCATCTCCTCCTGGGTCGGCGGGGTCTTGCGTTCGACTTGCTTGAAAATGGAGAGGTATCGCATTGGTATCGTCCTCAGTCGCAAGTGATGGTTTCGGTCGTGTTGTTCAGCCGGTGATCCTGGCGCCTGCGGCCTTCTGGATTTCGGGCGGGAAC
The DNA here is from genome assembly GCA_035249405.1 of Gemmatimonadales bacterium. Classification (GTDB taxonomy): domain Bacteria; phylum Gemmatimonadota; class Gemmatimonadetes; order Gemmatimonadales; family GWC2-71-9; genus DASTHG01. The sequence continues at coordinate 7,222 of DATFGN010000280.1, read as the reverse complement.
TCGGAGAGCTCCTGCACCTGGCGTACTTCGATGATGTCGCCATCCAGCATCGGGGCGCGCTTCGCCCACTCGACCGCCTCTTCCTTGGACTTCACCTGGATTATCCAGTAGCCACCGAGCAGCTCTTTGGACTCGGTGAAGGGCCCGTCGGTTACCCGCGGTTTACCGCTGGAGAAGGTCACGCGCGTGCCCTTGGCGGGCGGATGCAGCCCATCAAGGCTGAGTAACACGCCAGCCTTGGTCAGCGAGTCGTTGTACTTGGTCATCTTGGCCACGAGGTCGGCCGGAGGCACGAAATCCACGCCCGCCTTCTCGTAGTCCTTCGGGATCACCAGCATCATGAATCGCATCGTCGTATCCTCGTTGGTTTGTAGAGCGACGAACCAGGATCCCTCAGTTCGACACTTCCGGTGATGGTTTACCAGTAATAGCATAACGTGCTGGGGCAAAACGAGTTACAAGAATCACACAAGGACTACTCGCGCCAGCCGTGCACACGCTCGAGGAAGGAGTCGTCGCCCAACTCACGGCACAGCGCGGTCAAGTCGGGTCGGATCGCTCCCTGCCATCGCAACGCGGCCACGGTCTCTGCCAGCGGCACGTCGGTGCGCAGGGTCGCCAGGCGGCGATAGAGGAGTGCCTCAGTACGATGGTCCTTCAGGCTCTGGGCCAGCCCGCCTGCCCCGCGCACGCTCACGGCCCACTCCGCCGCGTTATCGGGGATCGCGTCCAGGTGCCGGTAGTGGGCGAGGAGCGCCGTAGCGGATCGAGCACCCCAGCGCGGGACGCCGGGGTATCCATCGGCGCTGTCCCCGACCAGCGCGAGCCAATCCGGAATTGCTGCCGGTAGAACGCCGAACTTCTCGACGACGCCAGTTTCGTCGTAGGACTTGCGACGCAGGCGATCGTAGCACACGACGCGGGTGCCGCGAACGCATTGCGCCAGATCCTTGTCCGGTGAGCAGATCACGACCTGCTCGACGGCGCCTTCGGTCGCGGCCTGCGCCGCCGCCGTGGCGAGCGCGTCGTCGGCCTCGAACTCTACCATCGGCCACACCACGACCCCCAGCGCGGCCGTAGCGCGCTCGGCGAGAGGAAACTGTGCCAGCAGCTCCTCGGGAACACCTTCGCTGGTCTTGTAACCCGGAAACAGGTCGTTGCGAAACGACTCGATCACGTGGTCGAACGCGCAGCCGACGTGCGTCACACCGTCTTCGCGCAGCAGGGACAGGAGCGAGCGCATCAATCCTAGTGTAGCACCGACCACAGTTCCGTTCGGCGTGACGGCTTCGGGTGCGCCGAAATGTGCTCGGAACAGCTCGTAGGTTCCGTCGACCAGGTGGATACGCAGGCCTAGACTCCTCGGACGGCGCCACGCGTGCCGCTGCCGCGTCGCGTGTTGAGCCACCAGAACACCGGCAAGCCAAAACACAGGCCGCCGAGCAACGCCAGGACTACGAACCAGGGCCACCGGACCGGTCCCGGCGGCCGGCGCGCGAAATGGACCGTCAAGATCAGCAGCGTGAGCAGCGCGTCGAACATGAAGCTCAGCGCCAGCCGATCCTGGAGCACGGCGCCAATGCCGTGAAAGTCGTTGATCAGCCAATAGACGAAGAGGCCATCACCAACGACCAGGCCCACGAATCCAACCAGCAGTAGCCACATGGGGACTGTGCCTCCCTTCTCAATCGAAGAAATCGACCACGCCGGTTTCCAGGGAGTACTCGGCACCCACAACGAGCAGACCTTCATCCTTGATCAGCTGTTCCAGGACCGGGGAGCCGTGACGCAGGTGGTCGACCGACGCTTGGATGTTGGCCCGCACCGCCTGTGACACGAGGGCTTCCGGGTCTCGTTTGCCGTGAGTTGCCAGTAATCCCGCAACGGAGGGACGGATCCGGTCGACGATCGCCGCCAGATTGCGGGACTGGTTCTCGGTCGGCCGCTGCAGCTCTTCCAGCGTCGCGAGAATCGCGCCGCACTGGGAGTGCCCGAGCACGACCACCAGACGAGTGTCGAACCGAGCGGCCGCGAATTCGACGCTCCCGACCTGGGAGGGAGCGACGATGTTCCCGGCCACACGAATCACAAACAGATCTCCCAGACCCTGGTCGAACACGAACTCCGCTGGGACGCGCGAGTCCGAGCAGCCGAGGATGATGGCGAAGGGCTGTTGGGTCTCGCTCGGGACGGGATCGGCTCGTCGGGCGTTGGAGACGAATCGATGGTTGCCCTCGCGCAACCGGGCCAGGGCTTCGTGCGCTGGGATCACAGCGCCGTCACTGCGGTAGGGTTTCCCGAATCAAGGCTCTTGCGCACCGACACAAACTGGCTGAGCCGCGATCGGTCTGGCAACCGCTGAGTCGTAGTTGATGGTCACGGAAACGGAGCAGGTAATCTCGCTGAAGTCGTTGGGGCTCTGGATCGTGGCGGACCATCCATCCCGGCGCAGCACGATGCTCGGGGTATTGTTGCCGGGGCTTGGCCGGAATGCGTAGGACGGCGGGAGGAAAGCCGTTGGATGTCCGGAGTCGACGACGAACGCGGATTCCACGGCCACGAGCCGGACCAGATCGTTCCGCATGGCTTGGACGGCTGCCCGCCGCAGGCGAAATCGCAGATCGATCGCGCTGACCGGCACGCTCTCCGCTGGAGTGGTCGCCTGACGGATTATCTCCGCCTGGTTTCGGAGCCGGGCCACACCGCTCGGCAGGCGGCGGACGAGCAGCGCGGCGGCCATGAGCAGCACGACGCTCGATCCGAGGACGAGGACCCACCTGAAAACCGTCCGGGCGTTCAATGCAAAGACCTCTAGGATCGCTTCGGGAGTCGCTTACCACGCCGGCGCAGCAGCGCGCGAACCGTCGGCGGGATCTCACGGCAGCCACAGGCCAGCGCGTGGGACAGGTGCCAATCAGCCCGCTGCGCCAACGTAGGATGCTTGGGCATCGGGTGCTGCTTGTGCCACCGCGTGTTCATGTCGCCCGTCGCTCGCGGTGTTTCGCCGTCACCGCCCGTCTCAGCAACGCCACAAGTGCAGGAGATTCGAGCGTCGCCGGCGTCGGCAACGGAACGTGGCGATGCCGCTTCCCTACTCCCTTCAGCAAGCCGCTTGGGTCGGACAGCTTGGCGCCATCATACAGCCCAAGTTTGACACCAGCTTTGGACAGCATGATGACACAAACGGTGTCCGTCATGCGCGCGCCGACACCGTAGCCGATCCTTCCCCCGCTATCCACCTGTTCGGTGGCGCTGGGGAGGAAGCGGCGCACCAGGCGCCGAGTCGAGCGCGCGAGGCGGCGCACCGAAGGGTCATAGCGGGACAGCAGCCGCTCGAAGTCGCCAGCCATTGAACGCTTTACGGGCCCTCCACGAAAGCAGCAAAACTGCGGCTCTTGACGGCCGCCGACAACCTCCGTGGTGGGCATAGGTCTTGCGGGGTCATCATGGTGTCTGGAACTTCACCTCGTGCGGTTGGGGGGGAGTTGGTGCGGGCAACACTGGCTGCCTTGGCCGACGCGGCGAATGTCGGCGCGGGCGACAAGTTGAGCGTTCAAGGGATCCTGGACACGATCTTCGCCGAGGAGTTTCCGGCGGTTCACTCCAAGATGGTGCTCGTGGTCCGCCTGCAACTCGACTCCGCCGACACCGACACCGAGCGTCTCGTCCGTATCCGTCTGGTCGATGACCGCGGCCGGCGCCTGTTCGAGCAGCGGACCCGCACCCAGATCGGGCAAGTCCCTCCCGGCGATGCCCCGGCGACGAATCTCATTTATCAGCTCACTAACACGACGTTTCAGGGACCTGGACGCTACCAGTTCCTGGTAGACGCCGGCCGCAGTCACCTTCGCATTCCGCTGCGCGTGGTGGCGCGCGAAGCATGAGTCCCAAGAAACGGCTCTCCGAAGCGCAGGAAGAGTTGGGGGAGCTCCAAGCGGAGCTCGTCGAGCTGGCGCGGCCGGAGCGGACCACCGGCGGCCTCGAGGTCGCGCACCTGCTGGAAGCGTGGGGATTTGTTCGCGGGGCGCGGCTGAACAGCGCCGACCCCGAGCAGGCCGTTTTCTACATCCATCCGACGCTTCCGCACCTGCACATGACGATCCCGATCGGGTCCCCGCTCTGCCACTACGTAGTCGACTACGCCGCGCAGCTGATCCGGTCAGTGGAGGCCGCAGACACGCCTCCCGAAACCTCCACCTAGTCCCATGCACTCCCTGCTGACTCTGTTCCGCTCGCTCCCGGCCTACCACGTCCGGCTGTTCTTGCCACGACAGGGTCCGGACGGAGTCGATTGGTGGTTAGGCCGGTTTGAAGAGCTGCCCGGTTGCATGGTGCAAGGGCAATCGATGAGCGAGGCCGAGGCGAAGCTGTGGCACATCCTCCCCGGCTACTTGCGCGAAATGCGCAAGCACGGGCAGCCCATCCCGATGCCGCAGACTGTAGCGCCGCCGTCGATCGAGGGCATCAGCGTCGTTATGGTTCCCGCCGGCGTGCAAGCGCGGCCGACCGACCCCGGAACCACTGCCCCGACCGACGTCTCAGAGCTGCGCTCAGCTTCGGCGCGCGCCGATGCCGGCTTGCTAGGCTCCTAGCGTGGCGCCGAGGTCGCTCAGGGGATCCGGCCCAGCAGCTCGACCAGTGCGTCTGGCGCCGATCGCTCCGGGATGTGGTCCGCCTCCATGCGGAGCACGCGCCAACCCCGCGCCGTAGCGCGATCCGCGAAGCGCTGAAAGGGGTCGCTCGTCGCTCCCGGATCGACCGTGAGGATGTAGGTCGCCGGCACCTTGCGTCCATCGGGATTGATGAGCCGCAGCGTATCCGTGAACGTGTGTAGGGGCTGTGGGGTGTCCCTCGGGATGACATGGACATCGGTCACCCACGGCGGCACGATGAACCCGTCCCGGGTGTTCGCCCGGAAAAACGCCGCCCCAGCAGAATCCTGGAAACTGAAAACGGATTCTCCCGAATCCGGTACAAATGCGTCCAGGTAGATGAGCCGGGCGATGCGATCGGGGGCGCGGTCGGCGACCCCGGTGATTACCATGCCGCCGTAGCTGTGACCGATGAGAACAACGTTGCGCAGATTCTCCCACACCAGGGTGTTCACCACGTCGTCGATGTGCGTGCCCAGGCCGATACCGGATGAGGCGAGGTGGAGTCGCTCACCCAACCCGGTGAGCTGCACCCGATACACCAGATGGCCCTGCGCCGTAAGCATGGAGTCGACGCGGCGCCAATCCCAGGCCCCGCCCCACGCACCGTGCACGATCACGTAGGTCCTCCGAGGACTCGGCGTCTGCTGGGCCGCGACGGGATGGGAAGCAAGACCGATCATGGCGACCAGGACGGCGATCATACGGCGCATGGGAAGACCCTTTTTCGAGAGGTGCATGCTCATGGGGGTTCTGTCGGATCAGTGGGCGGCGGTTTGCGAACGGTATCGACCACGAGGCCGACACCGAACCCGGTGAACGCCCCGCAGAGCAGCGCGAGCAGAACATCGCCGCAGCTCCCCGCCTTGAAGTACTGCATGGCCACGGTTGCGAGGGCGAGGCTCACTCCGCCCACGGTGGTGAACAGCCTGACCTGCCGGGCTCGACGGCGCAGAGCAATGACCAGCGCGCCGAGCGTTCCGAGCAGGGCCCCGTAGATCTGCGTATTGGGCCCGCACATCGAGATCATCGTCAGCCCAATGACCGTGAGCACGATACCGAGCAGGATGGTCAACACGCGCCGGATCATGTGGCGGCTTCACATCCGTTCGTCGGCAGTGGGGCCGTAGACCGAGGGCACTGGGACGTCGACCAAGCGAAGGTACACGGTCAGCTGACCGCGATGATGGATCAGGTGACTGATGTGGTTGCGCACTACTGTGCCACGCGGCGCCGTGAACAACACGCGCGCGCCGTGCTTCAAGGACCAGGACACCGTGTAGTCTTCATCCCGGGACGCGCGCAGGGCGTCTCGCGCCGCCTGGACATTGGCGTCGAAGCCCTTCACGAGGGTCTCGGTGGCTTCGAAGCTGTATTTGGGTGCGGTGGCCAGGTCCAGCGCCGTCTCGCGAACGGTGTGGGCGATCCAGTCGGGGATCCAGGACACGAGCTGGGCCAGGTGCCCCAGCGCGAACGATTTGGGATGGGGTTTCCACTGGGCCTTGTCGCTCGGCACCCGCTCGAGCACGCGGCGGGTGGTGGCCATTTCCTGTTCGAATTCGGGGAGCAGGGTTTCTGCGATGGTCATGTTCAGCGGGTGGCGACGCGAACCAGGCGCCAGGCCCAAGCGCTCAAGGCGGCCGCGGCGACGGTGATAAGAATGTACCAGGGCTCCGTGCCCAGATTCGGCTCTTGGATAATGCGCCACACGTGCACGAGCGCGAGCAGGGCGAACAGGGTGCCGGTCGTCGTAAGGTAGGCCTTCATGGCTCGAATCTCCTTCGGGCTTCAGCAGCAGTGACGATAGGTATGACGGCGAAGTCCACGAGATCTTTCCATTCTGCAATCCACTTATCCAACGCAGCTCGCTCGGCGCATTCCATGATCTGGAAGCAACGTGTGAGATCCTGCGTGACCCAGCTGTCCACGTAGCGGAGCCCTTCGGGCACCATGCGGCCTCGGTCGCGCAGGCGCCGGTAGACGGGGGCCGGGTCCCCGCCGCGAAAGTCTTCAATCACCATGTAGAGCACGTGCGGTTAAGCTGCGGTTTCCCGATGCCGCCGACAAGGTGTGGCCGCTGCTACAGTGGCTGGAAAAACATCAGCTCGACCCCGTTCGGATCGCGGATGCCGAACTCTCGCTGGCCATAGAACGCCGTGTAGAGATCTCCTTTGAAGCGGACCCGTGGATCGGTCGGAGTCTCACCGGCCAGCACCGCGCGGGCATGTTCGAGCTGCCGCCGCTTCAAGACCGCGTACAGGTCGTCGAGGCGGTTGGTCCGAATCCACAGGCTCAACGCGGCGGTGGTCTCGCGCCAGGGCACTGCGGAGGGAATGAACATGATCCGCGCCTGGCCGCACTTCACCTCTGCCCAATCGATCCGACCCTCCTCCTCGTGGCTCGCGCCCAGCTCGAAGCCGATCGACTGGTACCAGGACACCGTGGCGTCTACGTCAGGCACGCCGAGCATCGGCGTGAGCTCGGCTACCGAGGCCGCAAGTTCTGGGATCCGCTCGCGGTCCGGTGGCGGTGGCAGCGGGGGCGTCTTGGCGCCAGCGGCATGCAGGCGA
>DATFGN010000279.1:0-3203 GCA_035249405.1 Gemmatimonadales bacterium | reverse complement strand
CGTCTACGCCGCCCTGCGCTGGCTGCGTGATCGCGCCCGCGGACGCCGGGGCGACGACCTCGCGCCCGGTGCACCCGATCCGCGATCCCAGAAACTGCAGCGGGCACCCGCACGAGGGTGGCGCGGTCGCCTGGGTCGCCTCAGAACCGGCCTGCTGTGGAACAAGCCGCTGCGGCGCATTCTCTACCCCATCGATTTGCTGGTGTTTTTCTGCTACCGGGCCTACCTCGAGAAAGTGCGCGGTCGCGTCCTGATTATGGACCGCTACTTCTACGATACACTGGTCGACGTCGCCAACGGCCGGGACCATCTCTGGAGCCGGCTGCTCGAACGCTTGACGCCCCGGCCCACGGTTCCGGTGTTCCTCGACATTACGCCGGAAGAATCGTTTCGGCGCAAGCGCGAATTCTCCATCGACTACCTGCGCGCCCGCTCTGAGGCGTACCATCACATGTTCGCTCGGGTACCGGGTGCCCTCCGGATCGTCAATGACGATCTCGCGCAGACCCAGGCGACGCTGCTCGGCGCCGTGCGCGATCGCGGTGGACTGGCGTGAGCCCTGATCGCGAATCAGTGCTCGTGCTCGACGGACAAACCAACCAGGCCCTGGCGTGCGTCCGTTCCCTCGGTCGCGCCGGCTGTGACGTGCGCGTAGCCGCGACGCGCACCCGACCGTTAGCCGCCTGGTCGCGGTTCTGCCAGGGTCGCTTCAAGCTCGGCGGGGAAACGCCGGCCGCCTTTGCAGCGTTGCGGACGTGGGCGATCGCTCACCACGTCACGATGGTGCTGCCGTTGACCGAGCGCTCCTGCGTCCTGTGCAATCTCGAGCGTGAGGTCTGGGAGCAGACGGGCATCACGGTCGGCTGTCCCCCCGAGGCCGTACTGCGGCAGGCCTTCGATAAGGCGCTCACGATCGAGGCGGCCCGCGCCTGTGGTGTCTCCGTCCCACCGACCCGGATGCCGACGTCGATGCATGATGCCCACGTCGCCGTGCAGGAGCTGGGATTCCCGTGCGTGGTCAAGTCCCGCTTCAGCAATGCCTGGAATGGGACGCAATTCCTGGCGGATCCCGGGACGGGATACGTCCGCGATGCCAGTGAGCTCGAGCGGGCGATCATCGCTCATCGTCAGGCCGACAACTGGCCCGTGCTCCAGGCCTTCGTCCCGGGTCAGGGCAAAGGCGTCTTCGCCCTATTCGACCGCGGGCGCGCCGTCGCCTGGTTCGCCCACGAACGGTTGCGTGACGTGCGTCCGTCCGGCTCGGGAAGTTCGTTGCGATCCTCGGCAGCGCTGGACCCGCGACTGCTGGGGCCCGCGGAACGGCTGCTCACCGATCTGCAATGGCATGGGCCAGCGATGGTAGAGTTTCGCGATGACGGCATCCATCCGCCCTACCTTATGGAAGTGAACGGTCGCTTCTGGGGATCATTGCAGCTCGCCGTCTCCGCCGGCGCGGACTTTCCCCAATGGTGGCTCTCGATTGTCCGCGGGCGTACGGTGGAACGGCGCACGAATTATGTCACCGGAGTGACCGTGCGGTGGTTGTGGGGGGATATCAAACGGTTTCTCTACATTCTGGCGGGTGCGCCGGCTGGCTACCCGGGTCGCTATCCCAGCATCGGCCAGGGGCTGCGTGAGTTGTTCGGGCGCCAACCCCCCGGTACGCACCTGGAAGCGTGGGATCCGGATGATCGGTGGCCTGCGGTGGGAGAGTGGGTCCAGGGAATCGCCGATCTGTTGTCAGGCCGGCGACGGGGATCGTCGACGCACGGGCCGGCACGAGCCGGTGCGGTGACCGCGGCCGCTCTGCCCGACGTGTCGCGCTGATGACCGGGGGTCGGGTGGAGCCGCCCATTCGCGTGCTCATGATCACGGCCGGCTGGCCCCAACCGGGGCAACCGCAGACAACGCATTTCGTCAAGCGACAGGCCGAATTCCTCCGCAAAGCCGGCGTCCTCGTAGACGTATTTCATTTTCGCGGCGCCAAGCGCCCGTGGAACTACGCCCGCGCCTGGCTCGGCGTCCGCCCCCGCATCCGCTCCGGGCAATACGATCTGGTGCACGCCCAATTCGGTCAGAGCGGCATCCTGGCTCTCCCCAAGCGACTACCGCTGGTGGTCACGCTGCGCGGCAGCGACATTCTCGGCATTGTCGGCCCAAACGGGCGCTATACCCTGGCCGGGAAGATCTCCCAGTGGGTGACCCGGATAGCCGTCAAGCGGGCCGAAGCCGTCGTCGTCGTCTCTGAACACATGAAGGCGTACTTCGAGACCCCTGCACCAGTCACCGTGCTACCTTCGGGCCTCGATTTCGAGCTGTTTGAGACCATGCCGCGCGACGAAGCGCGTGCACGCCTCGGCTGGCCACTGGATAAGCACCTGGTGTTGTTCGCAGGCAACCCCGAGCAACCCCGCAAGCGGTACGGACTCGCGAAGGCCGCCGTCGACGTGCTGAGCCGCACCCTGCCGGCCGAGCTGGTCGTGGCGTGGGGCGTCCCCCACACCGACGTGCCTCTCTACATGAATGCCTGTGACGCGTTCGTCTTCACCTCCATGCAGGAAGGCTCACCGAACGTGGTGAAAGAAGCGCTGGCCTGTGATCTCCCCGTCGTCTCGGTACCGATCGGCGACACGGCCGAGCGCCTCCGCGGCATCGAAGGGTGCGAGCTGGTGGAAGACGAGCGTCCGGACGCCATCGCCGCCGCGCTCGAACGGGTGCTGCGCCGTGGGCGCCGCGTGGCCGGCCGCGTCGCCGTGGCCCATCTGGCGGAACAAGCCATCACCGCCCGTTTGATCGAGGTGTACCGACACGCCATCGGCCGGCGCGGCCCAGTGGACGCCCTGGTGAACGCCTGATGACCGCCGCCAAGACCCCCGCCCCGATGGTCTCGATCGTGGTCCCGTGCCGTAACGAGGAGCACTACATCGCGGAGTGCCTCGACTCGATTCTTGCCTGCGACTACCCGCGGGAACGGCTCGAAGTGCTCGTCGTGGACGGGATGAGCGACGACGGCACACGCCGCGTGCTCGCCGAGTACGCAGTGAAACACCCGCTGATCCACGTGCTCGACAACCCGCGTCGGATCACGCCCGTCGCCCTCAATACGGCGATCCGTGCCGCCCGGGGCGACGTGATCGTCCGGATGGACGCCCATGTCGTCTATCCCAAGAACTACGTGTCGCGGCTCGTCGCGGCGTTGGACG
>DATFGN010000278.1:0-2186 GCA_035249405.1 Gemmatimonadales bacterium | reverse complement strand
TGCCACCGTTTGCGTCAGCCGGATGTTGAGAAATCGGTTGAGTTCCATCATCAGCCGCTCGTCACGTACCTGTTGCTGACTTGCTTTGATCGTCTCGGACAACCCGCAGACTGGGTCGATTTTACTGCTTGGCTCACGAGCAAGCGGCACCGGTCCGAGCGCGACGAGGCGGCTGCGCAGATCGCTACCGGGGCGGATGCGCGTGCGTGTGCAGAAGGAATGCACGATTGGTGGAAGGGGCGTTACGGGGTCCGATCCGCCTTCTACCGCTTCCTTCGCGAGATGCTGCCGGAGAAGGCACGGACCGATCTCTTTCGTACGGTCCAAGTCTACAAGCTCCAAATCCCACCGTCACTTGAGAAGCTACCCGTCTCAGACTCCGACACGGAGGACTTCTTGTATCGAGTGAGAAATGACTACACACATCGCAGCGCGTGGGTCGGAGGCGTAGGAGATTCGCAAATTTGGTTGCCGCCTGGGTGGCCGCGCGACCGCCTCACGACCATCTTCGGGACCGAGATACACCGGAACCATTGGGAGCAGGTCTGGGTCCTCGGTTGGCCCTGGCCTCTGGACCGCGCTGTGCGTGAAGGGCTTGCCGCATACGTACGAAACTTGGCCGAGGGTGGCGACGGTCCCACACCTCACTGTTAGAACGCCGGGCCACCGACCTGGGCCGCATCTCCCCCGGGTATCTGCACGGTCCGCGACTACCTGCGAGGTTTCGGCTTCCCCGGCCAGCGCACGCCGGGCGGGAGTGTGCGGCCCTGGCGCGCGAGCTTGTCGTAGTGCGTGGCGCGGCGCCGGATGAAGTCGTCCACGTCGGCACGGTTGAAGACGTGCCGTGGATGGTCGCCGCTGCCGACCTGAAGCGCCAGGAGCGGGCCCCACGGGGATCCCCACAGCCGCCACTGCCTGACTCGAGCATCCTGGACGCGGAGGAGCTTCGCCACGTCCCCGGGCCCGAGTAGCTTGCCCGGCGTCCGCCGCGTCCGCGCCATCGGCGCCGCCTAGCCCCTCGGTACCGAAACCGCAAACGCGGGCCGCGATCACGGTCACGCTTTGACGTTGACCCCTGGCGGGAGTCTATGGCAGTTTTGGAATAGAAATCGGGAGGAGGCTCGATGGCGCGTTACCCTGGCGACACGAACTTGAACGACAGAGAAAAGCGGATGGCCGCCGAGCTTGAAGCGGCGAGGATGGAACGTGACGCCGAAAGGAAGAAGCGCGAGGCAGCGGAACTGAGGGCTCGCGAGCTAGCAAGCAGATTGAAGAAACAGTAACGCGCCGTTCGTCCTTGACCATCGCCGCCGTGCTCGTGTAGAGACCGGCGCCAAAGCGAAGTCGAAGCCGACCGTTCAACATCGGCGCGACACACAACGGGCTCCGGCCACGGGGCCCCGCACGCGCCCTTCACGTACTCGAGGGGACCATGCGTGCCGAAGGCAGCGAAGCAAGAACCGTCCCGGCCGCGATCCGCGTCGTGATCGCGGACGACGACAGGCTGCGTCGCGAAGCCGTTTCCCCGGCCTTGGCGCGCGCCAAAGCCGGCGAGGTGGTCGGAACGGTCGGGCAGGCCGACGCCGTATCCGCAGCGACCTCGCCGGGCGCGTGCGACGTGCTTGTGCTGGCGCTCGCGATGCACCGGGGCATGCTGCTCGAGGTGGGCCCGCTGGCGGCGCGCTGCAAGGTGATCGTCGTCGTAGCCGCCGACGATCCGAATGCCGTCCCGGCAGTTCGGGCCGGCGCACACGGCGTGCTCGGGCCCGGCGATGGCCTGGACGCCCTGGTGCAGGCCGTCGGGGCCGTCGCGGCTGGTGGCGCGTGGCTTCCGTCGTCGGTGGCAGGGGCGGTGGTCCGTGCCGTACGGGCGCGAGGATCCGGATCCGCTCACGGACCGCGGGCGCGAAGTGGTCGGGGTCGTCGCGGCTGGTCTAGCCAATGCGGAGATCGGGCGCCGCCTCTTCGTCGCTCGACACCGTCAAGAAGCACGTCACGCACGCGTTGGCGAAGACGGCGTGCCGGAGCCGGGTCGCGCTCGCGCTGTGGGCCTTCGGCATGGCCTGGCCGCCCCCAATTGACACTCCACCGACACTGTGAGCGGAGTAACGTGACACTCACGGAGGAGGCCCCATGCGTCCAGCGCACTCAGAGCCGGCGAAGATCGATCCCAACTGCGAGATCCG
>DATFGN010000277.1:0-4545 GCA_035249405.1 Gemmatimonadales bacterium | reverse complement strand
ACATCGACGATAACGAGCGCACGCCCTCGGCGTATCTCCCGTACCCGTACCTCACCACTCGTAACACCGGGCTCACCATTCGCGTCGCCGGGTCGAACCCGACGGCGATCGTTGCGGCCGCACGCGGCGCGATTCGCGCCGCCGATCCCGTCCTGCCCGTGTTCCAGGTGGCCACGATGGAATCCGTGCGCCAGCTCGGGTTCTGGTTCCTGCGTCTCTACAGCTGGATGTTCGGCGTGTTCGGCGCTATCGCGCTGCTGCTCGCCGCGGTGGGTGTCTATAGCGTTCTCGCCTACAACGTCGCCCAGCGCACTCAGGAAATCGGCGTCCGCATGGCGCTCGGCGCACACGCGCGCGACGTCATCCGGCTGGTGGTGGGCCAGGGGCTGCGACTCACGCTGCTCGGCGTCGGGATCGGCCTGGTCGTGGCGTTCGGGGTGACCCGCGTGTTGGTCAGCATCCTGTTCCAGGTCGGCCCCAGCGATCCGTTGAGCTATGGGACCGTCGCCCTGTTTCTGGCCGGCGTGGCCGCGCTGGCGAGCTACGTCCCGGCGCGGCGCGCCACGCGAGTCGATCCGTTGATCGCACTCCGCTACGAATAGCGGATGGATCGCCTGATGCAGGACCTGCGCTACGCTATCCGGGCCCTGGCCAAGACGCCGGGATTCACCGTCGTGGCCGTCCTGACGCTCGCGTTGGGCATCGGCGCCAACAGCTCGATGTTCACGCTGATCAATGCAGCGCTGTTCCGGCCCGTGGCGGCACCACATGCCGAGCAGCTGGTCTGGCTCGCCGGGACGCGGGAGAACGCCCACGAATCCTCTGTGTCCCTCAGACGACAATTCGCTTATCCCGAGGTGCGTGACTACGCCGCGCAGGTCACCTACTTCGCGACGCTCGGGGCGTACCAGGACATTCCGCTCGCACTCGGCTCGGGCGGGGAGCCGGAGCGGGTGTCGGGGACCATTGTCACGAGCGGGTTTTTCGCGACGCTGCAGCTCCGACCCGCAGCGGGGCGTTTCTTCGCTGCGAGCGAGGACACGCCCGGCACCACACCAGTCGCCGTTCTGAGTCACCGGTTGTGGCAGCGGCGTTTTGGCGGTGCGACCGACGTGGTTGGCCGGGACATCATCGTCAACGGCCGGCCGTTTACGGTCATCGGCGTAGCCCCCAAGGGGTTCGTCGGTACTGAAATCGGCGACGTCATCGACCTGTGGGTCCCCTTGGGGACCGCCGCGATCGCGATGCCCGACGGCGCGCGCTTGCTGGAGCTCCGCGACGCAAACTGGCTGACCGTCTTCGGGCGGCTCAAAGCCGGCGCGACGCTGTCACAGGCCGAAGCGGAGGCCCGCACGATCGCCGCACGGCTCGTGGCCGAGCATCCGGACGTCGAGGGCAACGGCGTCCGCGTGATGCCGATCGCGGGTGGGCTCGATCCCGGCAATCGCCAGGAGGCGAAGCCGGTGTTCGCGCTGCTCATGGCCGTGCCCGCCCTGGTGCTGCTGATCGCCTGCGCCAACGTGGCCAACCTGATGCTGGCGCGGGCGGCGACGCGCCGGCGCGAGGTTGGCATTCGCCTGGCACTGGGCGCCACGCGCTGGCGGCTGTTCCGCCAGCTGCTCACAGAGACGACGGTCCTGACGCTGCTCGCGGGGGCGGTCGGAATGCTCGTCGCGGTCTGGCTCAACGATCTGCTGATCGCGGTGTCGCACTTGCCGCCCGAAGTGGCCGTCGCGCTGACCCCCGATGCGCGCGTGCTCGGGTTTACGGCGGTGGTGGCACTCGCCACCGGCATGATCTTCGGGCTCGTCCCGGCGCTCGGCGCCAGCCGGCCCGACCTGGTGCCCGCCCTGAAGGACGAGGGTGGTGGGCTGGGGCGTCAGGTGCGCCGCTCGCGACTGGTCTCGAGCTTCGTCGTGGCACAGGTGGCGCTGTCGCTCGTGCTCCTCGTCACGGCTGGCCTGTTCCTGCGCACGCTCGGCAAGGCGCTCCACGTGGATCCGGGAGTCGACACCCGTCACACCGTCGCCGTTTCCGTTGATCTGCGCATTCAGGGATACGACGCCGTGCGCCAAGGCGTCTTCTACACACGACTGCTCGAACGGGTGCGCGGCTTGCCCGGCGTGACCGCCGCGAGCCTCGCAAGCCCGATGCCGCTCGGCAGCCGACTCATCAGTACCGCCGTCGCCGCCGAGGGGCCGAATCAGGACGACGTGAACGTTCCTGCCAGCTACGCTGCTGTGTGGCCGGAGTACTTCACCGCGGTCGGCGCCCCGCTGTTGCGGGGCCGAGACTTCACGACGCGTGACGTGGTGGGCGCCCCGCTCGTCGTCATCGTGAACGAGACCCTCGCCCACCGCTTGTGGCCGGACCAGGATCCCATCGGCAAACGGCTCCACCTCGGGGGCGGCGAGCCCTTCCTCGAAGTCGTCGGTGTGGCGCGCGACGGCAAGTACCACGAGCTCACTGAACAGCCCCGCGGCTTCCTCTATGTGCCCGAGCGGCAGCGAGCCGATCTCTCCGATATCACCCTGCTCGTCCGCGCAGCGGGCGACCCACGTTCGCTCCTGCCAGTGCTGAGCGAGGTGATCCACGGACTCGACCGCAGCCTGCCGTTGTTCCAGACCATGGCGCTCGAGGACGCGCTGGAGCAACGACTCGACAAGGAGCGCGGGGCGTCATCGGTGCTCGGCGTGTTCGGGGCGCTGGCGCTGCTGCTCGCGGCGCTGGGCCTGTACGGCGTAATGGCCTACGCGGTGGCGCAACGCACCCGCGAGGTGGGTGTGCGAATGGCGCTGGGTGCCGCGCGGCAGCAGGTGTTACGGCAGTTCGTCGGCGAAGGGGTGCGCCTGGCGGCGGTCGGCGTAGTGATCGGTCTCGCTATCGCGGCAGCCCTCACCCGGGTGATCGGGCGCTTTCTGTATGGCATCACGCCCACTGATGCGCTCACGTTCGCGATATGCGCGGTGTTGCTGAGCGCGGTCGCCGCCGTCGCCAGTCTCATTCCCGCGCGGCGCGCGGCGAACGTCGATCCCATGGTGGCCTTGCGAACTGACTAGGGCGAAACGGCTCAGAAGAGGAATCCAATGGACACCCTGCTGCAGGATCTCCGCTACGCACTCCGCACCCTCGCCAGGAGCCCCGGCTTCACCGCCGTCGCGGTCCTCACGCTGGCGATCGGCATCGGCGCCAACACCGCCGTCTTCAGTGTCGTCTACAACATGCTGTTCAACCCGCTGCCCTGGGCGCAGGGGAACCGGCTGGTCGCCGTGTGGGAGGTCGGGCCGCAGGGGAACGATCACAACGAATTCTCGGCCGCCAACTTCCGGGACTACCGCACGGCCACGCGGAGCTTCGACCGCCTGGTGGCACACGCGTGGTGGCCGGCGACGCTGACCGGCGGCACCGAGCCCGAGCGGGTGCAGGGGTTCATTGTGTCCCCCGACTACTTCGAGGCCCTCGGCGTGCGGCCGCTGCACGGCCGTAGCTTCGCTCCCGGCGAGGATGTCCCCGGGAATAACCGCGTCGTGGTGTTGAGCTATGGCCTGTGGCAGCGGCGCTTCGGGGGCGACGCCGGCGTCATCGGCCGTACGATCGCAGTGAACGGCATCGAGCGCACCGTGATCGGCGTGTTGCCCCCGCACGTGACGTATCCGGCGCCGGGAGACATCTGGGCGCCGCTGGCGCTCGATTCGGCAGTGTGGTCGAGTCGGCAATCACATTGGCTGCTCGTCACCGGGCTGCTCAAGCGCGGCACGACCGTGGACGGCGCCCAAGCCGAGCTCGCGACGATCGCCGGCCGGTTGCGATCCGACTACCCGGCGACGAATACCGGGTGGGGTGTCAACGTGCGCCCGCTCGAGCGCGACGTGGCCCGTCAGGTGGAGCCCGTGCTGCTGACGCTGCTGGCCGGCGTGGCGTTCGTGCTGCTGATCGCGTGCGTCAACGTCGCCAACCTCGTCCTGGCCCGGGGAACGGGGCGACGGCGTGAGCTCGCCATGCGCGCCACCCTCGGGGCGGCTCGCCGCCGTCTCGTGCGCCAGCTCCTGACTGAGAGCACCGTGCTCGCGCTGTGTGGAGGTGCCGCCGGCGTCCTCTTCGCGACCTGGGGCGTCGGCCTGTTGCGCGGACTGGTACCGGCGGAGCAGCAGCGCTTCTACACCGGATTCGACCAGATCGGGATCAACACTCCCGTCTTCCTCTTCACGATTGTGACGGCGCTCTTCACGGTGATGCTCTTCGGGCTGGTGCCGGCCCTGCGCAGCGCGAACCCCGACCTGAACGCCGCGCTCCAGGAGGGCGAACGCTCGGGTGGCGGGCCGACGCGGCACCGGTTGCGGCGCGCGCTGGTGGCCGTGGAAGTGGCGTTGGCATTGGTACTGCTCGTCGCAGCGGGATTGATGTTCCGCAGCATCCATCACCTGTTGGGCACGTCGCCCGGATTCGATACGGACAGCGTAGCCATGACGGGCGTGGTGCTGCCGCAGGCGCGCTACGGGACTCCCGAACAGGCCGTCGCGTTCTATCAGGAGCTTGTCGGCCGCC
>DATFGN010000276.1:0-3961 GCA_035249405.1 Gemmatimonadales bacterium | reverse complement strand
GCCCCCGGACCACGCTGTAGCCCGCGAGGGGAGTGACGGCCGTGCGACCGAACGAGGGGGCGCCAGTCGAGTCGTACACGACGGTGCGAGCCGTTTCGCGGCCGGTGACCGCGCCGAGCGCACCCAGGGAGAACCCAGACGCCAGTCGCCCCGTCACCTTGGCCGCGCCGAGGATTGTCGTATTACTCGGATAATCGACAAAGTCACCGCCGGCCGAGCCGCGCGGTGGCCCGCCGATGCGCCGCGAGTAGAAGTAGCTGGGCCCGTTGCCGCGGAGCAGCTGACTCCCCTCGGTGAAGAACGGACGCCGCTCATCGAAGAACACTTCGAACGCCGACAGGTTGACGACCGCCGGATCGGCTTCCACCTGTCCGAAATCAGGGTTAACCGTGGCATCGAGCGTGATATTCGGTCCGAGGCCCATTTTCAGGTCGCCGCCGGCGCGGGCCGAGAGGTTCTTGCCGTCATCGAACGGGTTCTGCGGATCGCGGGCCCCGGTCAGAGTCGAATTGCCCGCGACGTACGGCATCAGCTCGAGCCGCCGCGACGGCTTGACGCCACTGATGCCGACCAGCTCGCCCATCCACGATGACCAGCCTGTCTGGTTGGTGGGGACCGGAATCCAGAACACGTCCTCGTTGTGCGCCGGGATCCAGTGATCGGCGTTGAACCCCCACACCTGATCGGCTTGATCATTGAAGCGCAGCTGCGAGAAGGGAATCCGCATCTCGGTCGTCCAGCCCTGATCGTCGATCACCGCCCGCGCCTCCCACACGGGATCGAACGTGCCGTCGATGTCCGTTTCGTTGTCGGTCGGATGGTACCAGTCCATCCGGACGCCCGACGCCGTTACCCCGAAGGAATACGCCGTACGGCGATCGTGATACGTGTCGAACGACACCCACAGGTGTTCCGCCTGGGAAGTGTTGTCGCGCCGAGAGAGAGGCGACTGGATATGCGCCGGGTCCCGGCTGCGCATCCGCGCGCCGACATAGACCGCGTGGTCGTCATAGAGGATGGCAATCCGCATGCTGTCGGAAGGCGGCGCTCCCTCGACCGGCATCTTCTGCGTGAAGTCGTCGATCCACCGGGCTGTGGTCCACGCGGCATCGTCCAGGCGGCCGTCCACCTGGATGGCAGCCGACACGACGCGCGTCGCGAACACCTGCTTGTGGGGCGGCGCCGTTACGAGACGCTCCGCTGGTGGAGAGGGTGAAGCCGGCGGGCTTTGCGCGAGGGCCAAGCCCGCCAACATCGCCGTGACGATCAAGGGCGCTTCCGCACGGCGCGCCAGCGACCCTGTTGGGTCTCTCGCGACTGTTCGTGCACGGAGTTGTACGTCCCTTCCAGCGTGTCGGCCCGCTGCCGGCCCACAAAGGTGGTGTGCAGGGTGCAGCCGCAGGTCGGATCGGGATACGGCGCCAGAGCGCCGCTCACCTGCCCTCCCGTGATCCGCACGAAGCGAATCATGATCCCCGGCGTAGTCGTCGGTTGCGTCATAGGGCGCTCCCCCGGAGCGGCACCCTGGCGCCCAACCATCTGCGGCGTCATGAAGACGTCCCCTGTCGCGCTGTCGGCGCCCGCCACGAGCTTGAAGGCGATCGTCCCGCTGCGTCCTGACTCCACGCTGGAATACTCTCCGTACCACTCGCCCGCCATTTGTGAGATGTCGGCCGAGGCTCCCACAACGGGAACGGGAGTCTGGCTGCCGCCACAACCCAGCAGCGCGCCAGCGAGGATAATGGAAAGGGCACGGACGGTCATAATCGAGCCTCGGGATCAGGTGGGTTGAAAACCTAGACGCCCCGGAATGTGATAAGGTTGCAGTGTCAGGTGTGTCGGGATTGTGTCAGCGACCCTCGCTACCGAACCCGGGCGCCGTCTTGACCTGTTGGGCCTGATACAGATGCCGCCGGTCGTGGGCGGCGAGGAACGCGAGATACCCCCCCAGCGGGATGCGGATCATCCAGGACACCGGTGACACCACAATGGCCCGTTTGTAGTCGAGCGTCTCGGCCTGGCGCATGCGCTCGAGGATGCGGTCGCGAGCGGCGTTGAGAGTCTGGAGCACGTCGTCTCGGCGCAGCACCTCCGTGGGCGGCTCGAACATGGCCCAGGTCTTCATGTTCCGCTTCGGAGGCGGCTCCATCGACCCCACCATCATCCGGGCCATCCAGCCGAACCGAACCGGACCAGCGGGCCGCGGCCAGCCCTTCTCCTTGGCCTTGCTGATGGCGCGATCGATGGCGGGCAACACGGCGTCCGTGCCCCTCGCCAGGTGCATGAGGCATTGGCCCACGGACCACGACGCAGCGGCGGGTTTCCAGTTCAGTTGTGCGTCGCTCATCCCGGCAACGAGCGTCGCTGCCTCGCGCTTGGTCGCCTCGAACTGGCGCGCCGACGCTGCGACGCCGCCGAATTCATCCTGTTGCTCCGCCACATGTCCCTCCGTCGTCTGTCCAAAGATACGCCGCGGGCTAGCTTTGGCACCGTGTTGGCACCAGTCCGTCCCACGTTTCGCGCCATCGCCGCCACGGTCGTTCCGGAAGCGGATCGATTGGACGAGCTGGCGTGGGTTGAGCTGGAAGCGATCGTTAGCGATGCGTTAGCGTCGCGTCCAGCCAAACTCCAACGCCAGCTGTTGCTCTTCATCCGCATCGTCGAATGGCTTCCGCTCGCCCGCTTCGGACGCCGCTTCACTCGACTCGGCCCGTCGCGGCGTGTTCGCGTGCTGCGCGGTCTTCAGGACGCTCCCGTCCTGCTATTGCGCCGCGGGTGCTGGGGGTTGCGGACCCTGATCCTGATGGGGTTTTACGGACGCCAGGAAGCGCAGCGCGAGATCGGGTATCGCGCGAATGCCCGCGGCTGGGAGGCGCGCCGGTGAACGCGCAGCGCTACGACGTGGTAATCGTCGGATCGGGCGCCGGTGGGGGGACCGTCGCCGCCGGGATGGTGCCGCTGGCCCAGGCGGGGCGGCGCGTGCTCGTACTGGAGCAGGGTCCACGATTCCTGGATCAGGACTTCACCGGGCGGGAAATGGAGATGGCGCCGCAGCTGTACCAGAACGCCGGCGGGTTTCTCACTGCCGACGGCACGATGACGCTCGCCTTCGCCCAGGCGTATGGTGGCTCGACGGTGGTCTACACCGGCACATCACTCACCGCGCCGAGACGCGTGATCGAGCGCTGGAACGTTCCCGGTATCACGTACGACGATCTGGAGCGACGCTCGCGGCGCTACCTGAAGGAGAACAGCGCCCACCTGCTCCCCGCCGAGGAGATCAACGAGAACAACCAGTTGTTCGTGCAGGGGGGACGGAAGGCTGGCTATCTCGTCGAGCAGTTCCCCGTCAACGTGAACGGGTGCAAGGGATCCTCCTTGTGCAATCTGGGATGCCCCAATCAGGCCAAACAGGGAACGAATCGGGTGCAGCTGCCGGCGGCGGAGCGCGGCGGCGTCGAGGTCGTGACCCGAGCCGAGGTGATTCGCATCGACGCCGACCGCCGGCTCCTGGTCCGCGTCCGCGACCGTGCGCCGGGACAGAAAGGCGCACCGTCGGAGTGGGCCCCGGGGGAGCACCGGGTCGAGGCGCGCCTCGTCGTGTGCGCCGCGGGCGCGGTGGGCACCCCGGCGCTCTTGCTGCGCTCCGGTCTCCCCCTTCCCGGCTCTCTGGGACGGGGGTTCACCTGTCATCCGGCCCTGATCATCGTCGCGGAGCACCCCCGGGCGATCACCAATGACGTCGGACACCCCAAGAGCTTCTTTGTCGATCGCGCCCCGGATGAAGGGTTCGTGCTCGAGACGTGCATGTACTTCCCGTTCACGACGGCCAAAGCACTGGTCGGATTCGGCGCCGGGCACAGCGCGATGATGCGGGCGTTCGCGCGCCTGCAGCAAATCCTGGTGCTCGCAGTCGATCATGCAGCGCCGGAAAACCACGTGGCCGTGGACGTCGAGGGGA
>DATFGN010000275.1:0-4475 GCA_035249405.1 Gemmatimonadales bacterium | reverse complement strand
TCACCACCGCATGTCATCTGAACCTTAGGAGCTAGTCCGTTGGACGCGCGGCTGACCCGTGCGCCACTCCCCTTTGTTAAGCCGTTTTTCATCCGGCGGAGGGATGTTTCGGTGGTGCCGTGGCTGGCAGTTTGGGGTGTGTGGGTCTACGCCTATGAGATCGTGCCGCCACAATCGAAGCGTCGTCTCGAAGCCATCCGAGCCCTCCTGGACCGCGAACACGCGACCGCACGACAGGGCGGCCGCACCTGGGCGAGTCGGCTCGTGTCGGAGCGGCGGGCCACACGCATTCTCATCGTGAGCGATAGCCCCGATCAGGAGCGCGCGGCCGTGGCGGCCGAGTTGGCGCGACAGCAGCTGTCGTTCACTCGTACGGCATCGATGGAGATCTCAGCGTGAACGGGGAACGGGACTTCGTGCAGCTCGCCGATGGCCATCTCGCGCAGCGGCACGTGCGGGGCGATCCTCGGGCGTTCGGCGTCCTGGTGGACCGCTACCAGGCCAGCCTGCAGGCCTTCATCACGTGCACCATCGCGGACCGGGAGCGGGCGGAAGTACTCGTCCAGGAGGTCTTCATCCGCGTGTTCCGGCAATTGCACCGGTTCGACCCGACCAAGAAGTTCTCGGCATGGCTCTACACGATCGCGGCCAACCTGGCCAGGCCCCCTAGCGCCAACCCCTGAGCCGGCGGTGCCCGCGGACCGGGGACAGATCGATCAGGAGTGCCACCACGATGCCCACGACAGGCCACAGCGTCCAGGCGCCGCCGAAATAGTGCTGGACGGCGGAATACCAGAGCAGGGTCGTGGGGATGAAGATGAAGCCGACGATGGGCCACAGCAGCGAAGGGAAGAGACCGTCAAACCAGTGGGTGAAGAACCAGAGGAGGCCGACCGCGAGTCGGGGCATGAGCAACGCGAGGCCAACGAGGATGCAGGGCATGGCGCGCGCTCAGTTTCCCGATCGGCGGGCTGTGCCGGCATTCGTGTAGATCGCGATCTCCAGGCGCCGGTTCTGCCGGCGACCGGCATCCGAGTCGTTCGTGGCGATCGGCTCAGCGGCGCCGCGACCTCTGGTGGCGATGCGGGCGGGATCGACACCCTCCTCCGTGATGAAGGTCGCCGCCGCCCCCGCGCGCCGCTGCGAGAGCTCCCGGTTGTAGGCGGGGCCGCCGTCCGAGTCGGTGTGGCCCACGATCAACGTGCGCGTGTGCGGGTACTTGGTCAGACTCGCGGCCAGCGTCCGCAGATAGTCCTGTGCCGCGGTTCCGAGCCGTTGGGAATCGAACCCGAATAGCACCCCGGGAAACGTCACCAGAATGCCCTCCCCGACGCGCTGGACCGTGGCCTCGGGGAGCTCGTCGGTGAGCTCCGCGGCCTGTGTGTCCATCTTGTGCCCGATCACCGCCCCCGGCACGCCACCGACCACGGCCGCGACGATCGCCCCGCGCGCCGTTGCGCCGGTGGCCTCACCGGTCGCGGCCCCCGCGCCGACCATCGCGCCCTCCGCCTCGCTCGGCGTGCAGTTGAGCGTCAGCGCTCCCAAAGCGACCAACGCGAACACGCCGACGACTGATCGTCTCATGGAAGGTCCTCTCAATGCGATCCGGTGCTGCCGCAACGCTGATCTCTATCGCATGGAGAATGCTCCGGTGACCTGCATGCCGGTATCGGTCGGAAGGATGGAAAGAGAGGTACGACGAGAGGAGGGAGCGGGGAAGGACGGTGTCAATCGTACCGAAAGAGCTAGTTCGTTCGGTGCGCCGCCGACGGCTGGCTCCCCCGGCTTCGTTAAGTCGTTTTTCATCCTGCTGAGTGATGTCTTCCACGACCACATAAGTGCAAGATGAGTCTCATGGTAGGTCAAGACACTCCTGTGGGGGATAGTCACGTGTTACGAGCATCTTTGGTTTGGCTTTGCGCCGGCCTGGTCGCGAGCGGCTGCGCCATGAATCCGGCTACCGGCAAGAATCAGATCATGCTGGTCAGCGAGGAGCAGGAAATCGCGATGGGGCGGGAGGCCGACCCAGCGGTCATCGCGACCATCGGGCTGTATCCGGATCCAGCCTGGCAACAATACATCCAGCAGTTCGGCTCGCGGCTCGCCGCGACGTCGGAGCGCCCCAACCTCCCCTGGACGTTCCGGGTGGTGGACGACCCGGCGGTCAACGCCTTCGCCATCCCCGGCGGCTTCGTCTATGTGACGCGCGGGCTCCTCGCCCACCTCACCTCCGAAGCGGAGCTGGCCTCCGTCGTCGGCCATGAGATCGGTCACGTCACGGCTCGACACACCGCCGCGGCGATGAGCCAGCAGCAGCTCATCGGGCTCGGGCTCGCGGTCGGCAGCATGGCGAACCGCGAAGTCGCGAAATACGCGCCCACCGCGAACCAGGCGCTGGGGATCCTGTACCTCAAGTTCTCCCGGGACAACGAAAATCAGGCCGACGAGCTCGGCCTGCGCTACCTGCGTCGCGCCAACTACGATCCGCGCCAGATGCCCGAGGTGTTTCGCATGCTCGACCGGCTCGGCGAGGGGGACGGCGGCCGTCTCCCCACGTGGCTCGCGACCCACCCCAGCCCGGCGAACCGCGTCGCCACCATCACGCGACAGATCACGGCGCTGCCGCAGGATTTCTCCGGCACGAGCGTCAATCGCGACGCGTACGAGCGGCGGCTCGATGGCCTGGTGTTCGGGCTCAACCCGCGCCAGGGGTTCTTCTCGGGTGGGCAATTCTTTCATCCGGATCTGCGCTTCCAGATGACGTTTCCCAATGGCTGGAACACGAACAACGGAGCGCAGGCGGTGGTCGCGGTCAGCCCGCAGGGCGATGCCGCCATCGAGGTGTCGCAGGCTCAGGAGCAAAGTGCCGATGCGGCCGCCCGCGCCTTTCTGTCGCAACAGGGGATCACGAGCGGCGCGGCCGCCCGCGTGAACCTGAGCGGCGGGCTCCCGGCGGTCGGCGCGCCGTTCGCGGCGGCGACGGAAAACGGCACGCTGCGCGGCACGGTGCTGTTCGTGGACTACGGCGGCAGCGTCTACCGTCTCTTGGGCTACGCTCCCGAAGCGCGTTGGAGCAACTACCAGGCGACGGCGCAGCGCACACTCCAGAGCTTCCAGCGGCTGACCGACCCCACGGCGCTGAACGTCCAGCCGCAGCGCGTGGACATCGTGCCGATCAGTCGGCGCACCACGATCGAAGCGCTGGCGCGGCAACGGCCCTCGCCCGTTTCCGGCGCGACCCTCGCCCTCATCAACCAGGTCGAGCTGCGGACACCGCTCGAGGCGGGCCGGCTCGTGAAATGGGTCGTGGGACAACAGCTCCCCGGACCGACCTCCTCGCGCACGGGCAACCAGTGATCGCGCGACGGAGACAGCAGGCTCTCGCAGGATAATGGAGGCGCATCATGAATCCGAAATACTTGACTACCCTGGTCGCGGCCTTGAGCATCGGGGCCATCGCGGCCTGCAAGCCGGCCGGGCAGGCGGCGGAAGCGTCGAAGACCACCACGCCGTCCCAGCCCGCCGCTCGCACGCTCCAGGCCGGGCGGCAGTTCACCATGGCCACGTCGGAAACCATCAGCTCCCGCACCGCGAAACCGGGTGACTCGTATACGGCGACGGTCCTGGCGGATGTGCTGGATGACGCAGGACGCGTGGTCATCCCGGCCGGCTCCCTCGTTTCCGGGACGATTACGGACGTGAAGTCCGCGTCGAGCCCGACCAAATCGGGAACGCTGACCCTGGCGGTGAATAGTGTGACCGTGAACGGCGAGAGCTATCCGATCGATGCCAGCATCGATTCGCTGGATACCCAGCGCAAAGGCCAGGGAGTCACCGGCGGAGACGTCGCCAAGGTCGGCGTGGGCGCGGCGGCCGGCGCGATCCTCGGCCGGGTGATCGGCAAGAACACCAAGGGCGCCGTGATCGGCGGCATCATGGGTGGCATCATCGGCGCCGGCGTTGCGGTCCAGGGGAAGGATGCGGACATCGTGCTTCCGGCCGGGACGCATGTCGTGGTCACGCTGGGGCGGTACCTCAGCGTCAGCTAGGAAGGAGATCGTCATGAAGCCGCTCAGCATTGCCGGTATCGCCATCGCTGTTTTTGGGGCCTACGTGCTCGTGCGGGGACTCACCTACACCTCGCAGAGCAACGTCCTGAGGGTCGGCGACGTTCAAGTCACCGCCCAGGAGCGTCGCGCGATTCCCCCCTGGGTCGGTGGGGTGGCGCTCGTCGGCGGCCTGCTGATGATCGGCGCCGGCGTTCGGGGGCGTCGTGGAGCGTAACGCGTGGGGCCGGGGTCCACAGACTCGGAGCAGCGAGGTCTTGGAGCCGTCTTTCCCCTCGCGCGAGATCGCCCAAGCCTATCTCGACCGGCTGTACGAGGACCTGGCGCTGTGCGCGGCCGTGCGTTCCGCCCTCAAGGCTACGCATGCCGTCTGCTGAGCTGCGCTCGGGGGCCGGCGTCGTCGTGTGC
>DATFGN010000274.1:0-6317 GCA_035249405.1 Gemmatimonadales bacterium | reverse complement strand
CGGTGCTGCGTGGCGCGCGGGCGCGATTTGCGTTCGGCACGCTGGTCCAGGGACTCGCGGTTCTCGCGGGACTGCACCTCGTCAACCCGGATGCCCTCATTACCCGGGTGAACGTGAGCCATGCCGCCAGGCCGGGACCGGAGTTCGACGCGGCGTACGCGGCTGGTCGGCTGAGCGCGGACGCAGTCCCGGCGCTGCTGGACGCACTGCCACGCCTGACGCCGGACGCCCGATCCGACGTGGCGACCCACCTGCTCTCGCGCTGGGGCGAGGCCACGACGCGTGACTGGCGTTCCTGGAACTGGTCCGACCATCACGCCCGATCGCTGGTCCGGGCTCGGGCCGGTGAGCTGCGGCAATCCGTGCTGCCGGATTCTGCCAAGAAGTAACGCCGCGCGGCTACATTTCCGGCGTGGGACTGCGCATCATCCAGGTCGACGCCTTCAGCGCCAAGCCCTTTGCGGGCAACCCGGCTGCCGTGTGCGTGTTGGCCCACGCCGCCGACAAGCGGTGGATGCAGCAGGTGGCCCGCGAGCTGAACCTCTCGGAAACCGCCTTCCTGTTCCGCGCGGGCGACGCCTGGAACTTGCGCTGGTTTACACCCACCGTCGAAATCGATCTCTGCGGCCATGCGACGCTCGCCTCGGCGCACGTCCTGTGGGAGGACGGCCATCTGCTGGCCGGGACCCAGGCGCGCTTCGACACCCGGAGCGGGCGCCTGACGGCCGATCGGAGCGGGGAGTGGATCGAAATGGATTTTCCGTCCCAGGCCACGACACCAACTCCTCCTCTGGCGACGATGCTGGAGGCGCTGGGGGTCGAGGCGAAATACGTCGGGAAGAACCGCACGGACTACCTGGTGGAAGTCGAAAACGAAGCCGCCGTGCGTGCTTTGAACCCCGACCATTCGCGCCTCCGCACCCTGCCGATTCGCGGCGTGATCGTCACCGCCCGCGCGTCGTCGGCCGGATTCGACTTCGTGTCTCGTTTCTTCGCACCCGGGTCCGGCGTGGACGAGGATCCGGTCACCGGCTCCGCCCATTGCGCACTCGCTCCCTTCTGGAGTGAGCGGCTCGGGCGGTCATCCCTGGTGGGCTTTCAGGCGTCGCCGCGGGGCGGCGTGGTCGCGGTACGAGTAAGCGGCGACCGGGTCATCCTGGCGGGTCAGGCCGTGACGGTGTTGCGCAGCGAGTTGGTCACGCACTGACGCGATTGTGATCAGCGCCCAGGGACTCACGCGTGCGTTCGACGGCACGGTCGCGGTCGAGGGCCTGACCTTCAACGTTGCCGAAGGCTCGCTGTTCGCCCTGCTCGGACCCAATGGCGCCGGCAAGACCACCACGGTGCGGCTGCTCATGGGACTGATCGGTCCGACTGCCGGCACCGCCACTGTCGCGGGTTATCGCGTCGGGGCGGGCGCGGACGCGGGCCGCCTGCTCCGCCGCGCCTGCGGCCTGCTCACCGAAACCCCCGGCTTTTACGAGCGGATGTCGGCCCACGACAACCTGCTGTTTTTCGGCCGCCTGTACGGCATCCCGGAGCGCACGCTGGCGCATCAACTGGAGCACTACCTCCGGTTGCTCGAGCTGTGGGATCGGCGCGGGCACGTGGTCGGGACCTTCTCGAAAGGCATGAAGCAGCGGCTCGCCATCATCCGCGCGTTGTTCCACGACCCAAAGGTCGTGTTCCTCGACGAGCCGACGGCCGGACTCGACCCCGAGGCGGCGCTCGAAGTGCGCGAGCTGGTCGGCCGGCTCAAGACCGAAGGCCGCACCATCGTCGTGTGCACCCACAATCTCGCCGAGGCGGAACGGCTCGCGGACTCGGTCGGGATCCTGCGCCGCCGGCTGCTGGTGTGCGACACGCTGCAGCGGCTGCGCTCGGGAATGGACGAGGATGGGCGCGTCGACGTGCGCATCACGCTCACGGGACCGGCCGCTCTGCACGCCCCCGCGCTTTCGACCGAGCCGCCGAGTCCGAGTCTGGGCGACGTGCGGGCCACGGACGACGTACTGTCCGCCCGTTGTGCCCGCGATGCCGTTCCGGCGCTGGTCGCCTGGCTGGTGGGCCACGGCGCCGGAATCCTCGAGGTCCAGGCTGCAGCGCCACACTCCCTCGAATCCATCTACCTGCGGGCCGTCCGGGGCGAGCGATGACCCGCTCGGTCTGGCTCCTGTTCCTCGCGCGGGAATGGCACGACACTCGGCACAACTCCCGGATACTGCCGCTGTACTTCATCATGCCGCTCATCGCGGTCGCATTACCCATTCTGCTGGCGCTCATGGCGCCAAGCATGGTGCGCGACCTGCAACGCAGCGCGGAACCGTCGACCATGGCGCTGATCCAGAACCTCGCGCGACTCTCGGAATTCAGCGGATTGCCGCCGGGAGAGGTGCTGGCGCGCTATGTGCTCCGGGCGACCGTGGGAATGTTTCTCCTGATGCCGATCGCGAT
The DNA here is from genome assembly GCA_035249405.1 of Gemmatimonadales bacterium. GTDB lineage: Bacteria > Gemmatimonadota > Gemmatimonadetes > Gemmatimonadales > GWC2-71-9 > DASTHG01. The sequence goes on along the minus strand of DATFGN010000274.1, from coordinate 3,863 downwards.
CGCCTCCACGACCGCGGCATTCTCGATCGTCGGCGAGAAACAGCAGCGCACGCTCGAGCCAATCCTCGCCACGCCGATCACGGACCGTCAACTCCTGCTCGGCAAGCTGCTGGCAAGCGTCGGCCCGACGGTGGCGCTTACGTGGGCGGCGGGCGCGGTCGCGATTGTGGTTGTGGACGTGGTGTTCACCCTGCAGGGCATGGCTGCTCCGCTGCCGGACCGCTACTGGACCGCGGTGCTCGTCGTGTTGGCCCCCGCGCTCACGGCGACGGTGGCGCTCATTACGATGCGCCTTTCGGCGCGCTCCTCCGATCCGCAGGCCACCGTGCAGACGTCGGCGCTCGCCGTCCTGCCGATCTTCATCCTGCTGGTCGCCGTGTTCGGCCGCCTGCTCACGCGATCGTTTCCGGCCCTGCTCGGAGCGTGCGCTCTGATATTGCTCGTCGACACCGCGCTGTTCCGAATGAACGTGGTGCGGTTCCGACGGGAGGAGATTTTGACGAGATGGAAGTGAACAACGGATCCGTGAGTCTCTAGTTTTCCCCCATGACCACCGTAACGACTTCTTCTCGCACCACTCGCCTCATCGGCTACGCCTGCGCCCTGGGCGCGGGCGCCATCTGGGGTACGACCGGTCCGCTTTCGACCTTGCTGTACTCCCAGGGCTCGACGCTCACGGGGATCGGGTTCTGGCGCCTGGTGATTGGCATCGCCGGCATCGTGGCCTGGGGTCTCGTCGTGGATCGCAGCCTGTTTCGCATCGACCGGCGCGGTTGGCTGCTGGTCGGTCTGGGCGGAGGCGCGCTCGTGGCATTGTTCGAGGTCGCGTATCAGTTCGCGATTTCCGGCACCGGCGTGGCCGGAGCTGCGGCCCTGCTCTATACGGCTCCGGTCCTGGTGGCGGTACTGGCGAAGCCGCTCCTGGGCGAGCGGCTCACGCTGCTGCGCCTGGTGCTCGCGGTCGTCGTCATGACCGGCGCCGTGCTCGCGGTCCTGGGTGGCAGCCGTCACGGCGTGGCGATCGCAACGACCCTGCGAGCCGGCGTCTTTGGCGGAGCGCTCGCTGCCGTGAGCTACGTCGGCACGACCCTGCTCGCCCGTTTCGCGGTCCCGCGCTATGGACCGATGCGGGTGTTGTTTCTCGAGATTCTCGGCGGCATCATCATCCTCGGGGTCGTCCTGCCAATCGCCGGACACGCTCCACTGCCCCCATCCTCGACCGGGGCATGGGTCTACACGATCCTGCTCGCGACCGGCACCGTGGTCGCCGCCAACGTGCTGTTTTTCAACGCCGCGAAACGCATCGATGCGGCACCAACCGCCATCGCCGCGACTATCGAGCCGGTGGTCGGGACGGTGTTGGCCTTTCTCATTCTCGCGCAGCGCAGCACGACGCTTGGCATCATGGGATTGTTGATGGTGGTCGCCGGTGTCGCCGGCGGCTACCTGGAAGAGGCGCAACCCCAGGCGCGGCGTTGAACGCTCCCATGCTCAATACTCTGCTGGGCGCGCTACTCGGCGCCGCGATCGGTCTGCTCGCCGGCCTGATCTACTTCCTGATCTGGAAAGCGAAACACACAAGCGCCATCCGGCAGGACGCGGTGATGCGCAGCCAGGCCGTGACCGTCGGGAAGGTATCGGAGCAGCTGGTGCCGTTGCTTCCGGGGTTCACCTTCAATCCGAAAGACGTGCGCTTTCTCGGGAGTCCAGTCGACCTCGTCGTGTTCGACGGATTGAGTGACGGGAATGTGCGCGCAGTGATTTTCGTGGAAGTGAAAACCGGCGGTGGTGTCCTGAGCGGCCGCGAACGGCAGGTCCGTGACGCGATTCTGACACAGCGCGTGCGCTGGGAAGAGCTGCGACTCACGCGCGGGGAGTGACTCGGGTTACAGCGCTCCGAGGGTCGCAAACCCCATATTGAGAGAGGGTTACCAAACACCCCTCGATCTGGAGGTCGCATGCGGCACGTCGCCCTCACCAGCCTGGCAATCCTGCTCACCGCCACTGCCGCCGCGGCCCAAGCCCGCAACGTCTACATCAACGACGTCAAACTCTCCGACGGCCGCGTGACTGCGCTCGAGCAGCAATACCGCATCCGCATCCCCGACGGGCGTTACTGGTACGACAAGATGTCCGGCGCCTGGGGTCTCTCGGGTGGGGCGACGGCCGGGTTCACGGTCGCGGGACTGAACCTGGGCGGTCCACTCAAGGCGGACGCCTCGAACGGCAACACGGGTGTCTTCATCAATGGCCGCCAGCTGCACATGATGGACGTGGTCGGGCTGCAGCAGCTGATCGGCGCCGTGTATCCCGGACGGTATTGGGTGGACGCCTACGGCAATGCGGGATTCGAGGGTGGTCCGGCACTCGTGAATCTCGTGGCGGTGGCGCGCTCGCGCTCGACCCAGCAGGGCGGTGCCTACAGCGCCTACACACGCACCGGCGCCATGTTCGGCAGCGACGGGAATGGCTGCCTCGTGTACTCCGACCGCGAAACCAGCTACACCGGGTCCGGCTGCTAGAACGTCAACTCGATCCCCATCCGCAGCACCCGCGGCGGCCCGAAATAGAACAGCGGTTGCGCAAAGTCCCGCGCGGCCGCCAGGAATAACGGCAGCAGCTCCCCCGCCCCTTCGATCGATCCGTTGCCGTCCGTGTCCGCCCACGGCCGGTAGCGTGGCGATTCGTAGGGAATCGCCTCCGGGTGCGCCTGATACGCTTGTTGTGCGAGTGACTGGAGCGTCGCGTCGGTGAGTCCAGGTTGTCCAGTGTCCCGCCGCACGGCGACGGTATTGCGCCGGTTCAACAGATTGCGGCCGTCGACGTAGATGCCGCCGTTCAGCCCGCGCACGCGGATCGGACGCCGTATCAGCGCATCGAGGGAAAAGTCGGCTGGCAGGCGGAAGCTGTTGGGCAAGCCGATCAGCGTATCCCCGGTGGCGTTGGTGCGCGTGTACGGCAGCCCCGAGCTGTAATGGAAGATCGCCGCCGCTTCGAGTCCCGCGAGCATCCTCACACCAAACAGGCGGGGCCCCGTTTCGTCGCCGAGCCGGCCCTGCGCGATGACCGTCACGCCATGGCGCCGGTCGTAGTCGAGCGGGAACTCGACGCGCGCCGGGTTGATGGTGTCGCCCGTCAACGTATCGAGCCGGATGCGGCGCAGTAACTGGAAGGCATTGGTCGCAGTCGCCGTCGCTACCTGGATCGTGTAGGCGACGCGCACACCCCATCCGTTCACCGGATCCTTCTCAAAGATGATCTCGGCCCCTTTCACCGTGCCGAAATCGGTGTTGCCGAACACCGTGGAATCCGGGTCGAGCCCCAATGGCACGGACGCGACCAGGCCGTCCAGGCGCTTGATGTAGACATTGCCGCGGACCGACGTGATCGGCGTCGGCCGCAGCCGCAGGCTGAATTCGTATTGCGTGGCGTCTTCGAAGCCGAGCGAAGGGTTGCCGCGACGGAAGCGGCCGGTGCGCGTGGTATCGTCGAACGCCGCGTCCACCAGGTACTGGAAATCCGGGGTCTGGCTGAACCGCCCCCAGCTCGCCACGAAGGTTGCGCCGGACAGGACGGTCGAGACCGCGATCCGGGGATTGAGGCTCCGTTGCGGGCCGAAGCGCCGGCCCCCGATTGCCACCGGGACACGGCCGTCGAATTGGTCATACCGGAGCCCGATCGTGAACGCCAGGTCTTCGACTCTAAGCTGCGTCTCGGCGTAGGCGGCGGCGCTGATCGGCTTGAAGTCCGAGGCGGTGGGCGGTGGCACATTCAGCGCGCTGTCCACGGGCAAGTAGGCGAAGACGCGTTGGAACGTCTGCACGCGCTGGCTGGCAATCTCTCCACCGATATAGAAATCGGCG
>DATFGN010000273.1:0-2999 GCA_035249405.1 Gemmatimonadales bacterium | reverse complement strand
GGGATATCGAATCCCGACGGCCATACGGCGAGGAACCGCGTGGCCAGCCACAGGATCGCGATGGCTGCGGCGCCGTACAGCATCGGCCAGAGCGTCAGGGCCGTCGTCGACACCGGCAGCGTGAACAGGCGGGCGGGATAGAGCGAGGGGCGGCCGGCCACATCACCCGAGAGGCCGAAGCTGAACACCGTCAGGACATACAGGAACGTCGTCGTCAGCGGCCCCATCACGACGACGCCAAAGCGCTCGGCCGAGTCCATGTTGAAGGCCAAGCCCGGCGCGATCAGCTTGATCGTCGCCAGAACGACGAGGTAGCCTGCGAGCGCGATCAAGCCCCAGCGGTGACGCGCGCGGAATTCCCACGCAATGGCCGCAGCGGGGGAACGCATGACCTTACGCGTCCGGGGTCGTCCCGACATGCGCGAGGAACGCCGCATCGAGGGAGCCGTGCGATGCCGTGATGGCGTCCAGCGGCGCGCTCAACACGATCGTGCCGTGGCTGATCATGGTGACGTGGTCGGCGACCTCTTCCACTTCATCCAGCAGGTGCGACGAGAACAGCACCGTCCGGCCTTCATCGGCGATGGTGCGAATCACGGCGCCGAGGATGTCGCGGCGAACGATGGGGTCGAGGCCGGACGACGGCTCATCCAGCACCAGGAGCTCGGGTCGATGGGCGAGTGCGATCAACAGTCCGGTCCGCGCCTTTTGTCCCTTGGACAGCGTCTTGATCTTCGCCGTGGGGTCGAGCGCGAACGCCTGGCGCAGATCCTCGGCATACGCATCGTCCCAGGCGGGATAGAATGCGCGCGAGTAGCGAATCAGCTCGTCCACGCGCATCCAGCCGGGAAGATCGTTTTCCTCGGAGAGATAGCCGATGCGCGACAGCACACCGACCGGATCGGCCACGGGATCCAGATCGAAGACGCGCACCGAACCGCTTTGAGCCCGCAGGAGACCGAGAATGTGCCTGATGAGGGTTGTCTTGCCCGCCCCGTTCGCGCCGACGAGGCCGTAGACCGCGCCGCGTGGCAGAGACAAGCTGACGGAAGCCAGCGCCGTTGTGGCACCAAATCGGCGCGTCAGCTCCGAGACGCTGATGATCACGCGCCTAAGCTGCGGCCCGCCCCGATCGCAATCAAGCGGGTTGCGGCAGCCGTAGCTCCCCGCGTCGTGCTGTTCGCATGACGATGCGCTAGCGCAGCCGGCTTTCGACGAGGCGAGCAAGTTGCGTGACGATTTGCTCGCGCCGATCACCGGAAGCGGTTTGGGCTTTCACCACGCACAATCGACCCTGGGGACAGTCGAACCACAGCTCGCCGTAGAGGTGGTCGTAGGTCGCACCGGCTACAAAGCCGGCCAGTGGGTCGCCCCGAACCTGCTGTCGAATTAACGGCACCGCGGCTGCATCGAATGCCGCCACCTCGATCGCGTCATGCCACCCGTCCGGGTATCCCTCGATGGACTGCGCCCGGGTTGCCGTCCACCGGCAGCTCTGCAAAGCCCACTCATTGGACAAGCTGCTGCTGCCGCCGCCGTGGGGGCCGATGGCCCCTTCAATTTCGGCGGCGGTGAGTAGGGCGCACCGGTCCAGCTCGCGGCTGCTAGCGGAGCCGCCGCCCCCACCGCCCCCACAGCCGGTGAGCAGCGCCAGCACAGCGACAACAATGGGTTGAGCGCGTTGAGCGCGTACGATCACGGGACCACCTCCTCAAACGGGCTTGCGATTCAGTCGTTCGCGGTGCGCCGCGCGTCCACGCGCCGAATGCGTCGCCCGGAGGGCAGCTCGACGAGTGTTCCAGACATGGCGTCGCCCTTCGGCTCAAAGCTCCATCGCATGTGAAAGCGGCCCTGCAGCTCCGCAGACCACGCGCCCGTCGTCGTGTCATAGCGAAGGCGCAACTCCCCCATGGATTCCCGCGACCCGTTGACGACTTTGTCCGCGACCATGCGGACCGGCCCGGTTGGACCGGCCGCCGAATCCACTGTGTAGATCACTTCCTCGTCGTGACACGCCGTGTCACGGGCACGATCCACACAGATCGAGGTGCCGTGCCACGTGCCGAGGATGCCGGCGGCAGGACCCGTCCGGGACTGGGCGGAAAGGCGTGCCGGGGACACGGCTGCGCCGGCAAGACCCACGGTACAGCAGAGGATGATCTGCTTCATGGACGCTTAGCCTCGCCCTTCCTGTGCCCGCTTCGACCATTGCCAGAGTCCATCCGTGACCTCCGCCGATAGACGACATCCCAGCTGGCGCGCCAGCATGACGATCTGACCCCGATGATGTCCTTCATGGGCCACGAAGTACGCCAGGACGTGCCCAACATCGAGCGGGAGATTGCGCCACACATACGCAGCACTGGGGGGGATGGTGCCGCCGTGTTCACAGCCCAACGTCAACAGTTTGACCATGCCGCGGCTGCTCCGATTCAGGGCCGGGAGGAGCTGCCGGGGTCCCACTCGGCGCCGATCGACGGGATCCGGCACCGCGATCCCGTGCTCCTTGCCCAACGTGCGGATCCACATGCAGCGCGTGTTGTGGATGTGGCCGGCGATCATCCGGACGGTCCGTCGTGGGGCGCCCGGCACGACCGCCGCCCACAGCTCCGTGGGGAGGTGCTGCATCAGAAAGACGGTGACTTGATTCGTGGTTCTCCACGCCGGGACAAGAACATCTCGCAGATCGAGGCGCGAGGGCATCTAAGTGGTAGAAGGCGAGTCGCCCCGGAGTAACCGCCGCGCGAACCCGATACCGGCCATGAGGATGACGACGTTCCCGATCTGACTGAGGAGGACTTCTGCCAGGACGATCTCGCCCAGGATCAGCGCGGCGCCGAGGCCAAACCCGAGCGCCGGCCAGCGATATGGGCCTGGCCGAGCGGCGAGCGTCGTCACGAACAGGGCGGTGCCTACGAAGAAGGCGAGCAGGCCCGGCAGCAGCGCCATGAAGATCTGTGGCGACCAAAAGAGCTGGAGGAGAGCGACGGCAGCGGTCC
>DATFGN010000272.1:0-2281 GCA_035249405.1 Gemmatimonadales bacterium | reverse complement strand
CAAGACCATCCCGGTCGCCAGGATCATCCAACCGATGTCGGCTCCGCTCATCGCGACGGCATGCTAACGCAGCCGCGCTAGGGAACCGATCGGGCTACGGGCAACCCGGGGCGGGAGGACGCGGATTCGGCATGCCGGTCCCGAGGCCGGACTCGCCGCACGCCTTCGACGATATGAGGAAGTAGAACGCGCCGGCGGGCACGGCTCCGTTGTCGTTCAGCGACGTGCCGGTCACGCCGCCCTGGAAGCAGGCCAGGCTGCCGAGGTTGGCCGCGGAGCTCCTGTAGACGTTGTAGGAGGCAGCTCCGCTGACGCCGGACCAGGCGAGGGTGGCCACCGTGGACAACGGGGCGCTGCGGCCCACGTTGAGCTGCGCGACCTCGGCGGGCGGCGGCACCGGCGTGAACGAGCACGTGTCGGTGTTCTCGGTGCACGAGTCGATCGTGCAGGGGTTGCCGTCATTGCACGCCGGGGGGCCGTACGTGCAGAGGCTGTTGACGCAGACCTCGACACCGGTGCAGAACAAGCCGTCGGTGCACGTCCCCGAGTTGGCGCACGGGCAACAGCTATTACCGGCGAGCATTTGCCGGTAGGTCTTGGCGATGGCCCGTTGCAGCAACTCATCGTTCGTCGGGATCGTGGGCACGAGCTTCCCGCCGATCTTCTCGAACTGCGCTTTCGCATCGGGAAGCTGCATCGACGGCATGGGGGCGTACGGGGAGCCAGCCACCACCGAGGCTCCGCGCGCACGCTGGAAGGCGAGCAGCTGCTCGAATTGGAAGCGGCGGAGCGCAAGCTCGCGCGACGAGGTCTGTTCCACCGTTGCGGCCGGAGTGGAGAGACCGCACAGGCCGGCGGCGAGCGCGCACGCGACAGCGAGGTATCGGGGCCTCACGATTAGGGGCAGCTTCCGGACGTGAACGTCATGGTCTCGGTGCCCCCATTCTTGCCCGAGCCGTCGAAGTACGTGTACGAGACGGTCAGCTGGGCGAACGTCAGGCTCAACGATTCCGTGGTCTTGTCGTCGCCGCCGCTGCTTCCGGAAGTTTGAAGCGCTTCGACCATCGCATTCGTCATCTGGTAGACCTGATACACCTGATTGTCGGAGGAGCGGACGAAGCGGAGTGTGGCCGTCGGATAGACCGTGTGGTCCCGCATCGCGGTCGAGAGCTTGACGGTGGACCTGTCCGTCATCTTCAGCATGTTCACGCTGCTCAACGAAATCTGTCCCCCGCAAGGGGCCGAGTAGCCGGCGGACATGGACAAGATCCCGATCTGGTTGGCGAAAGGCGCCGGCGACACCACCTCGCCCGGCACGCCGGGGATCTCGAGGAAGATGTTCTGCGCCGCTTGCGCGCCGCCCGACACCACGAGGCACGACGCCAAGCACACTGCACCGAGAACGACACCGCGGATACTCATCAGGGGCCCCCACGCGCGCCCGTTATGATGCAGCGCGGCTCGTTATGTACGGGGGGACCTGCGGGGTGTCAAGACAATCCGTCGGTGTGGCGGCAGTTTTGCTGCTCACGGGGGCAGCCGGTCTCGTCTACGAGGTCGCCTGGCAGCGTTATCTGAGTGCGCTGGTCGGAGTCGATCACGCCGCGACCGCGGCGACCCTCGCGGTGTTCCTCGGCGGGTTGTCCCTGGGGTATGCGATCTGCGGCGGACTGTCGGCGCGGTCGACCCGGCCCCTCCTGACGTACGCGTGGCTCGAGGTCGCCATCGGCCTCTGGGGGCTCGCGTTCCCGTGGACGTTCGCGGCGACCGAGCGCGTGGCGCGCGGTTGGAGCTTCTCGCCCCCGTTCGGCTTGATCGTGGCCAGTCTCGGCGCCGCGGTGCCGCTCATTCTCGTTCCCGCGATGCTGATGGGAGCCACCGTGCCGTTCATGACGCGCGGCCTGGCCACCTCACTCTCGGGTCTGACCGCGACGCATGCGCGCGTCTACGGACTGAACACGCTGGGCGCCGTCGCCGGCGCGCTCGGAGCCGGGTTCCTGATCTTGCCCGCCGTGGGCCCCGGCGGATCCGTCCGCCTGGCGGCCGCGATGAACCTCGTCGCGGCGCTGATCCTGCTCGCGATGCCGGCCACGCGCGTCCCGGTCTCCACGGCTCGACCGTCCGAGGCGGGTGTGCCTGCGGCGCCGCGGCGCTTCCCGGTGCCGGTCCTCGCGACCTTCGCGCTGCTGAGCGGTGTCGCGACCATGGCCCAGGAGAACGCGCTGATCCGGCTGCTCGGCCTCGCGATCGGGGGCACGCCTTTCGTGTTCGCCCTGGTCGT
>DATFGN010000271.1:0-6169 GCA_035249405.1 Gemmatimonadales bacterium | reverse complement strand
AACAGCACGTTCGCGCCGTAGCTCGACACGACGAGGTCCAGCCACCCGTCGTTGTCGTAGTCGCCCCATTCGGCGCCCATGCCCCAGACACGGAGATCGACGCCGGCCGCGACGCTGACGTCGGTAAACGTGCCATCCCGGTTGTTGCGGTACAGCGCGCAGGGCGCCGGAGCCGCCCCCAGGGCTGCTTCGTTCACGAGGAACACATCCGGCCAGCCGTCGTTGTCGAAGTCGCCCCACGCCACACCGGACCCCATGTCCTCAGGGATCTGCGAGGTCCGTTGTCCCGCGAAGTGTTGAAACCGAATCCCCGCCGCATCGGTCACGTCCACGAACGTGACCCTGGGGTAGTCCGCCGGGAGCGAGCGCGACAGCGCGGAGGTGAGCCCTTCCATTCTCTCTCCGGGTCGGTAGCCCGCCGCCGGTTTCAGGACGAAGAGCAGTCCCACCACCCCCATGGCGACGAAGCTGAGCGCCAGGAGCGCCGTCAGCGCCAGGCGGCGCTGCCGGCGCGGAAGGGCCGCGAGAACGGTCACTGTACCTCGATGCGGCTCGTGGCCTCGGAGATGACGGTGACGGGCGAGGTGATGCCGGCATTCTCACCGAAGAGGAAGTTCAACAGGAACTGGTCCACCTTGCGGTACATGAGGCGGGCCGTGACGTCGAGCCGCGTGACCCGTGCCGGCGCACGGAAGGCGTAGGTCGTATCGGCGACATCGCGACGCGCGTGTGGGGGCCGGCTCATCATCTCCGCTGGACAATAGAACGAGAATTCCGCGCGATCCGACTGCCCGGGGTAGAGCGCTCGCCGGTAACGCACGCCCACCATTTCCCAGAGGTTGTGGCGGTCGATCAGCTTTCCATACTGATCTACCGGCTCGGCCTTGAAGATGAACGACCCCGGCTGGATGAAGTGGCTCTGGTCCGTCCGCCCCGTTGCGTACACGATGCGGCCGTCCTGATCGCGGACCTCGACCTCCATCCAGGACTGGATGATGTCCAGCGGCCCGGTGGGGAAGTCATGGCCGGCCTTGTTGTTGGTGATGAGCACGTGGAGCCCGACCTGCTCGCCCGGCCGGATGCGCGCGGGGGCGACGAGCTCGATTGGCACCACCGGCCCCGTCCGCCACTTATCGGCGATTTCGGGCACGTCGATACGGCCCTGGAGCCACCGTTCCGTGAGATCGACGTGCTCGCGAGCGCCGTCGAGATGTAGCGCCAGCGGCATGAATTGATTGGCGGCGAGGAAACGATGGCTGCGGTGCTTGGCGTCCACAGCCGTCCGGTTGTAGTCGAGATTGTCGCCGCGCGCCGGATCGTGCGAATCCTGGAGGGGCATGTGGCACTCGCGGCATTCGATCGTCTTGCGCGGGTTCGTGGAGTCGTTCCACCGGCTGGTGCGCCAGTTGTCGTATTGGTTTTGCAGCTGCACCCAGCCGACCTGGTTGATCTCCTCGTCGATGAACTGCTTGTGGCAGCCGGCGCAGAATTCCGGGCTCTTGAACAGCCGGTGTTGCAGGGTGCGCACGTGTTCCCGGGGATAGGCCCGGATCAGGAAGTTGCTCACCCAGTGCGGTCCTGCGGCGCTGTCCGGGCTCAGCTCGAACAGATAGCGCGCCGGTTGCGAGATGACGTAGCTGGCGTTCCCCTTGACGTCGGTCTCCTTGATCGAATGACAGACGATGCAGGAGACGCCCTCGTCGCGGCCGATGGGGTTGGTCAGCTCGTCGCGGTACAGGTTCTTGGTGCCGGCGAACAGCGAGATCGGATCGTGGCAGCCCGCGCAGTAGCGCGTCGATTCGGGTCCGTTCTGCGTCCCCATACTGGTCTGGACCGTGCGGAACGCCAGATCCATCGCCGCGTAGCGGTGCGCGCTGACGGACCATTCCGCGTAGATCTGCTCGTGGCAGCCCGAGGCCCCGCAGGACGCGGAGCCGCCCATCGATCGGGCGTCGAACGCCTGGCCCGTGACCGTGCGCGCCAGACTCGGCGCGAAGGGCCGGTCCGGCCCGTAGATGTAGCTGTAATCGTCGGGCAGCCGGTTCACGAGCGGTACCGGCCGGTAGACCGCCGCGCCCAGCGCGACGATGGCGACGAGCGCCACCGACCAGACCAGCGCCTTGAGCCCGAGTCCGCGTTGCGCGCCGCGCAGCTCCAACGCGCCCTCGTGCTGGCCGCGCCGCGCGTAGTAGACCAGCATGAGTACATGCGGCAGCACCGATGCCAGGAGTGCGACCGTGGCGATGATGTGCACCAGATCCCACGCGTAGCTGATGCGGCTCGCGAACAGCGCCTGGGCCGAGAGCACGAGGCCCGACACGCCCAGCGCGATAGCGGCCGCCATCGAGAAGTATCCTGTCAGCTTGATGTGCGTCAGCTGCCGCTCGCGGTAGCGGAGCCAGTGGCGCACCTGATACCATGTGTAAGGCGCCACGAACACGAGGCCCACCACGGTGTGCAGCAGCACCGCGATCTGATTCGAGATGCTGAACGGGAACAACCAGATTGTGAGACCGGTTATAGTCTCGAATACGAGCAGCCCCATGACGCAGGCGAGCAGGCGGCGCTGCCATTCCGAGATCTTGGGACGAAGATCGATGGTGGACATGACGGGCTGGTCTCCTTGAGTCGTTCCGCATCACTGTGGGCACGGCAAGTGTAGCCCGTCCGAAGTTTCGTTCGCGAGAGGTTTTTCCACGAAATTCTCTTCACACTGGTTTCATGAAGATCGATGAGTATCGTTTCCTCGTGAGGTGAATCATGCGTGCTGCCCTTCATTTCTTTCTCGCTGTTCCACTGGTTCTCAGCGGCGCATCGCTCGCGGCACAGGAGCACGACCACCACGGCCCGGAGCAACTCGGTCGAGTGGTCTTCCCGGTGTCCTGCAACCCCGCAGCCCAGCGTGGCTTCGAGCGGGCGGTTGCGCTGCTGCACTCATTCTGGTGGGATAAAGGAGAGCGCGCGTTCCAGTCGGTGGCGCAGTCCGACTCGACGTGCGCGATGGCGTATTGGGGTCTCGCCCTGGCACGGTGGCGCAACCCCGTCGCCGGCGGTCCTGGCGCGGCCGATCTCGCGGCCGGACAGGACGCGGCCCGGCGCGCCGCGGCGCTTGGCGGCCGCACGGCGCGCGAGCGCGATTACATCGCCGCGGTGGTCGCGCTGTACGGCGACACGGGGACGGTGCCCAATATCCAGCGGCTGCGCCGTTACACCGCCGCGATGGAGCAGGTGTACGCGCGCAACGGCAACGATCCCGAGGCCGGGATCTTTTACGCCATCGCGCTGACGGCGTCTGCGCCGGCAGGCGACACGACCTTTGCGCAGCAGCGGCGTGCGGCGGCGATCCTCAATCCGCTGTTTCGCAAGCACCCCGACCATCCCGGGCTCGCGCACTACCTGATTCATGCCAACGACACGCCGCAGCTGGCCGAGCTGGGGCTCGAGGCGGCGCGTCGCTACGCCGAAATCGCGCCCACGGCGCCGCACGCCCAGCACATGCCCTCGCACATCTTCGTCCGGCTCGGGCTGTGGGACGAAACCGTGCGTTCGAACCGGGCCTCGTACCGCGCCGTCACGGCGGCGGGAGCGGGGCAGCAGGCGCTCACGGCCGACCAGCTGCATGCGATGGACTACATGGTCTACGCGTATTTGCAGCGCGGGCAGGATAGTGTGGCGGCGACGGTCGTCGCCGAGGCGCAGGCGGACACGGCCGCGTCACCGTCCCAGGCGCTGGTGGCCGCGTACAACCGCAACGCCATGGTGGCCCGACTGGCGCTCGAGCGTGGCCAATGGGCCGCGGCGGCCGGGCTCGGTGTGCGGCCGTCGCCCGCGACGCCCGCAGCCGAGATGGTGACGCGGTTTGCCCGTGGAGTGGGGGCGATCCGGACCGGTGACACGGCGGCGGCGCGCGCCGAGGTCGTTGCGCTGGCCGCGATCGAGGCGGAGCTGGTGCGGCGTGGGGATCCCTACTGGCCGCGCGTCACGCGCGTCAAGCAGCGCGCGCTCACCGCCTGGCTCGCGCTCGCCGCGGGTGATACAGCGGGTGCCGTGGAGAATGCCCGCGTCGCGGCGGACAGCGAAGACGTCGTCGGGAAGCACGCGGTGACGCCTGGGGAAGTGGTGCCCGCGCGCGAGCTCGAGGGGGACTTGCTGCTGCAGCTCGGCCGTGCCGACGCGGCGCGACATGCGTACGACCACGTGTTGAAGCTCGAGCCGCATCGGGCGCGGAGCCTGTTCGGCGCCGGGCGGGCCGCGGAGCTAGCGAGTGATCGGCTGCCGGCCGAGGCTCGGTATCGGGAGTTCCTGGAGCTGATGGCTGCTGCGGATGGAGGCCGGCCCGAGATCGCGGTGGCTCGAGCCTATCTGGGGCAGGGGAGTCAGTAGGCGGTTGCTTCTGTTTGGTGCCCTACCTAGCATTAGCGGCCCGTGCTGAGGTTGATGTTGTTTGTTGGTGACGGGGTGGGGTAGAGTGGGGAAGCAGGTCCTAGGCGTCTAGGCGTCTACGCGTCTATCCGTCGAGCATTTCGGGACCCCTCGCTTCGCTCGGGGCAGGCTCCGCGCAGTCCGGTCTCGGTTTTTTGGAGAAGGGGTGTGGTTGGGTGTGGAAGCAGGTCCTAGGCGTCTGGGCGTCTACGCGTCTATCCGTCTAGCATTTCGGGACGTAGCGCAGTCCGGTAGCGCACCTGAATGGGGTTCAGGGGGTCGCGGGTTCAAATCCCGCCGTCCCGACTGAGTGAAGATCAAGCCTCACATCGACTTCTGGTGTGGGGCTTTTTCTTCGACTGCACCCCGTGTTGTGAGTTTTGTTGTGAGTCCGGCTCAGCAGCTCACAATCCGCTGCGTCGGATGCAACACCACCCGCTTCACCGTCTCGGCGTCGGGCTGCTGGTACGAACGCAACAACGTCTCCTCGTTCTTCCAGCCCCCGGCTTCCATCACGTCCCGCACCGGGTAGCCCTTCCGTTCCGTGGCCCACTTCCGGCGGATCGAGTGCCACAGCGTCCAGCGTTCGCGCGGAATGTCCGTGAGCAGCTCGTACGCCTTCCTGAGCCATGAATCAAACAGATGCCGACTGCACGGCTTCAGCGGGTCCTTCGGCGCTCTGAAGACGGGCGTATTGCCGATCGCGCCCTGTGCCCGCCTGGCTGCCGCGAGCGTATCCTTCACCACCTCGGTCATCGGGACGATCTGCTCGTGCCCCGTCTTGTCCGTCTCGGCGCGCCAGCGGATGACGCCGTTCTGAAAGTCCACGTCATCCCACCGCAGGTTACACCACGCCGAAATACGCCGTCCCGTTCCTTCGGCCACGATCAGCGCGAGCTTGAGCAGCGGGTGAACCTGGTCCGCTACGTCGAGCAACCGGAGATAGACGTCGTGTAGCATCACCGGCCGCTTCGGATTCTTCTCGCGCGGGAGACGAACGCCGTGGAGCGGGTTTTCCTTCAATAGCCGCCGCCCATCTTTTGTCCGTTCCCTCGTGGCCCAATTCAGCGCCGTCAGCAGGATCACGAGATCCGATTCGATCGCGCGGTCCCGGACCCCTTTGCCCGTCGTCACTCTCGGGAGCGAGCCGTCTCCCTGCCGCCGGGCGAGTGTGAAACGTTGCACATCCGATTCGGAGAGGGTTTCCACGTTGCGCGAGCGGCCGAGGAACGTCACGATCCGCTCGAGCGCGCGGGTGTCCGCCTTCTGGGTACGGGGCTTCTTGCTCGCAAACGCCGGGCTTTTCTTGTACAACTCTGCCACCATACCCAACGTCAGGCTCTCCTCGTCGAGCGCGTGCTCGTTGGCGAGCAACGCCTGCAACAACTCGTACCCCTGGCGAAGCGCCTTCTCCTTGTCGCGATGCCCTAGGCTCTTCCGGTCCTCCTTTCCGTTGGCAAACACCGACCGCATGATCGAGCCGCTTGGCCGTGCTTCGTACAGGCGCACGCGCCGACCCGGCTCGCCGATGGACTTCGACCAGCACCGCCTGGACTTCCGGGTCATAGCTTCCTCCGGAGTTGGGCGATGCTCTGGGCATCGGTATTGGGATCATATAGTAGGGCCGGGGCCTCGGCAACGCGGTCGAGATCGCCGCGACGGACGCGGTGGCGGCCCTTGGGGTTGGCGCGGCGGTCGGGGATGCGGCCGTCGCGGACGGCGCGACGGATTGTCTCCTCACAGACGC